>DASQEG010000774.1:0-7812 GCA_035633775.1 Bryobacteraceae bacterium | reverse complement strand
ATACGCACTTCGGCGTCAACGCGAATGCCCAGTTCATAGGGTACCGAGACGTTCCGCCCTGTTCCCTTTTCGATCGCCTCGGGATTCGCTTGGGCAGTGTTGACTCCCAGCGCCTGGTACATGTTGCAATGACCGGTCGCGCCGCGCAACAACAACCCTCCGCCTATCGCGGCCAGGCTCAATCCCGCCGGACCCCGGCGGGCGAGACCGTACAGCGCAAGTGTGGTACCACCTACAAGCGAAACCCAGCGTTCCGTTTCGCTTACATTTGTGTCGGGACTGCGTTTCAGGACTGTAGCCACGAATGTCGTCTCCTTCCGGTGCCGCGAACGCATATTGCCTCGCGTACGCACCGCACCCGGAAGAAAGACTCCGGCCAGCCCTGGGCGGTTTCTCGCCGGTGCATCGAGTTGGTAAGGAAACTAATTGTGTGAATGGGCTCGCAAGTCCCGTTCGACCATACGAGTGGCACGCTCAGCAATCAGGCAGGCAACCCGGGAAAGAAACTCAGGCAGGTCTTCGGTTTCAATCAGCAGTGATTCGTCAGCCCGCGGAGTCCCAGAGAACTTCACGCTGAGCCATTTGGTTAATAGCGCGGCTGCAGGCTCATATGCCATAAGCTGTGCGTGGGCCAGAACACGAAGGCCGGCTTCCGGTGATTCCATCTGCAGATCGCTCAGGATCAGCTCATACTGCGCACGATCCATTTTGCTCAGTGCCTCAGCGGCTGTAGCGGCTCCATCCACCTGATATCCACCGGCTGCCAGAACTGTTTGTAGTGTGAGGCGAAAAGCCGGGTCGTCGTCCACGACCAGGACTCTCGCCAGGTCCAGACCCTTGCCATGGTCTGAGCATTGGACCATGTCCGCTCTCCTCGCAATCAGTGTACGGGGAAAACAAAAATATTGAAATAGAATTCTTCCCGTACGGCCGGCACAGAACGTCAAGCTTGATCGCCAAACACGCGAGCAAAGATCGTGTCTACGTGCCTGAGTTGTCCAGCTTCCGAAAAAGCCCGGTTGAGCTGTTCTGGAGTCAGCTTTCCAGCGACAACACTGTCTGCACGCACTGCGGCCTCGAAGTCGCCTGATGTCTCCCAGGCTGACATCGCATGCTTCTGTATCAGCCGATACGCATCTTCGCGCAGAACTCCCGCTGCGGCGAGCTCCAGCAGCAGTTGGCCCGAGAAAACCAGGCCTTTGGTCGAATCGAGGTTCGCACGCATCCTCTCGGGATAAACGCGCATTCCTTCCAGTACCCAAACAGTTCGCGCGAGAAGGTAGTCCGCGAGAATTGCACTGTCAGCGAGAACGACGCGCTCGACAGAAGAGTGCGAGATATCACGTTCGTGCCACAAAGCGATGTTTTCAAACGCCGCCTGCACGTTCGAGCGCAGCACACGAGCGAGGCCGCAGATCTGCTCACACACAATCGGATTGCGTTTGTGCGGCATCGCCGATGAGCCTTTCTGCGCTGAACCGAACGGCTCTTCTGCCTCCCGCACTTCGGTGCGCTGCAGATGCCGGATTTCGAGTGCGATCTTTTCACATAGCGCACCGATAAGAGCCAGCTGGGCGAGCCAGTTCGCGTGCAGATCGCGAGCGATCACCTGAGACGCGATCGGCGCGGCGCGCAGACCGAGCGATGCACAAATGCGTTCTTCGGCTTCCGGGCCGATGTGCGCAAACGTTCCCACCGCGCCGGAGATTTTGCCTGCGCGGAGGTCTTCGGCCGCACTCTGGAACCGCTGCCGGTTCCGGCGGCACTCGTCAAACCACAGAGCAAACTTCAACCCGAACGTGTAGGGCTCGGCATGAATGCCGTGAGTGCGGCCGATACAAACCGTGTGCTGAAATTCCAGCGCACGCCGGCGAAGCACGTCGAGCAGCGACTCCAGCCCGCGCGTGATCAGCGCCGATGCCTCGCGAATCTGCAGTGCCTGAGCAGTATCGACGACGTCGTTCGAGGTCAGGCCGTAGTGCAGCCACCTCGAGTGTTCGGCCGCATCGGCCCGCGCCATGAACTCGGCAACACATGTGGTGAAGGAGATCACATCGTGCCGCACATCGCGCTCGATCTCCGCGATTCGCGCGGCATCGGTCCCGGCGTGGGCACGCAGCGCCGCAGCCGATTCGGCCGGTACTTCACCAGTGGCGGCCAGCGCTTCGGAAGCGGCCAGCTCGACTTCCAGCCATTTGCTGTACTTGTTTTCCTCGCTCCAGATGCGGCCCATCTCCGGCCGCGTATAGCGCGCAATCATTCCTGTTCAGAACTCCCAGACTGCGGACAGGGCTCGCGGCTGCGTTACTTCCAGCGCCGGCGCGGCCCCGCAACGCGCAATGGCCTGAGCTGCGGTCATCTCGGCGATGGCCGGATGATTGTTGTGCTCGCTCAGGTGGGCCAGAACTAAAGTCCTGAGACTTCGGTTCATGCCATCCATGATGTAGTCGGAGACCATGAGGTTCGAAAGGTGACCGTTGCGTCCCATGACACGCTGCTTTACCGACCACGGATACGGCCCAACCTTCAGCATGTCCAGATCGTGATTGGACTCGAGCATCAGCCAGTCGGAGTCGCGGATATGTTGTCGCACCGACTCCGGCATGTATCCGAGATCCGTCACCACAGAGGCGCAAACGCCGCATGCCGACAGCCGGAAACAGACCGGGTCAACTGAGTCGTGTGGGACGGTGAACGATTGAACGTCGAAGTCGCCCACCTGGAATCGCTCCCCGGCCTGAAAGCACACCAGCCGGGGCTGGTACTTGCCCCAGTCAATCGCCGGCGCCGCCAGCCGCGTGGTATAGACAGCTGCCTGTCTGGCCTTCTTGAGCACCGGCATCAAGCCGCAGACATGATCGGCGTGCTCATGTGTCACCAGCACAGCGTCGAGGCCCTCTACGCATTCCCCAATGGCCGCGAGCTTCTCGCAGATCTCTCGCCCACTCACTCCGGCGTCGATCAGTACGCGTGTATGCCCGGTGCTGAGGAACGTGGAGTTACCGGCGCTGCTGCTGGCGAGAATACAGATCCTGAGAATGGCGCCCGCCTCCCTTGTGCCGAATGTAACTGACCATTGAATCATAGCGCACATTTCCATGCAGAAATGTTTGACGGAGGGACGCGCGCTACCCTCTCGGAGATGAGGCTAGGTGTGGATTTTGGCACCACCCGGATCGTGGTTGCGGCTGTGGATCGCGGGAACTATCCGGTGGTCAGCTTCGAAGACGCTGAAGGCGTCAGCCGGGAGTGGTTCGCTCCCCTCGTAGCTGTCCGCGGTCGTGAGTGCGTGTTCGGGTGGCAGGCGTGGCAGGCGCAGTTCGAGCCCGAATGGACGGTACTCCGTTCGCTTAAACGGGTACTGGAGGGTGCCGGACCGGCCTCCAGTATCGAGATCGCGGGGCAGGCCTTTCCCATAATGCATCTTCTGCGTGGAATGACCGAGTCGCTTCGCGATGCTCTGAGCACGTGCAGTTCGCTGCCGGGCATCCAGATGGGGCAGCGTTACCAGGTCATGCTGGGCGTTCCTGCAAACGCCAACAGCAATCAGCGCTTCCTCACAGTCGAAGCCTTTCGGCAGGGCGGCTTCGAGGTGCTCGGGCTGCTGAATGAGCCTTCAGCGGCCAGCATCGAGTATGGTCATCGGAATCGCGAGAGCCGCCGCGTTGAGAGTCTGCTGGTGTACGATCTGGGCGGCGGCACCTTCGACGCTTCCCTCGTCACAATCAGCGAGCGCCTCCACACCGTTGTGGCTACCGAAGGCGCCGGCGATCTCGGCGGTGACGATTTCGACGTTGCTCTTGCCATGCAGGCCCTCTCACAGCATGGCGTCGATGGAGCGGAGCTTACCGAATCGGAACTGCACCGGTTGCATGAAGAGTGCCGCGCGCGCAAGGAGGCACTGAACCCGAACACGCGCCGGGTTGTGGTGGATCTGGGCGTAGTGCGTGAGGGCTGGCCGCAGGTTGCGGTACCCGCAGGCGAGTACTACGAACGATGCCGGCCGCTTGTCGAGCGGTCCATTGAGATCACCGAACAACTGCTGCGCGAGCACACAGAAGCGGATGTTGATGCGCTCTACATCACAGGCGGCGGCAGCGAGTTGCCGGCGGTGTCGCGAATCCTCAAGGAGACGTTCGGGCGCCGTGCGCGAAGGTCCGCTTATATGCGCAGTGCGACCGCCATAGGACTGGCCATCCAGGCCGATCACGAGTCCGGCTACACACTCCGTGAAATCTTCCATCGTCATTTCGGCGTGTGGAGAGAGAGCGAGGACGGCCGCCGGGTAATCTTCGATCCGCTGTTTCCGAAAGGTTCGCCCGTGCCTGCGGCGGGCGAGCCTGCTGTCTGCATCCGCCGCCGCTACGTTCCCGCTCATAACATAGGGCACTTCCGCTATCTGGAGTGCACGCACACCACTGATGACAATCAGCCCGACGGCGACATCACCATGTGGGACGATATCCGCTTTCCCTTCGCTCCCGACCTGGCGGGCATCGAAAATCTGGACGGCATTCCTGTGGAACGAACGCCCGAGTTCGAGAGTCAGACCGTTGAAGAATCTTACTCGGTGGATGCGACGGGACTGGTCGAAGTCAGAATCGGCAATCTTGTCTCACATTACTCACGTACCTATCGACTCGGCCGCTGGTCTGCGCGACCAGACACACTCTCGCCTTCACGACGGCGGCGTACGCGCGCCGAGCCCTCGGGCGGTGCAACTCCAGGTCAGTGAGGCCCTTTGATGACGCTGCCAGCTACGCCGCCTTACGATCTCGGCCAAACCTACTACGTGGGGATGCCGCATTTCCCAACCCACCCGCCGTACCTTTATGGCCTGACCAAGCTCCATGGTGAGTCGGTGTATGAAGGCGGTGGGTCATCTGCTGCTGATGGTCTGGCGCTGGGATCGCATGTCGGTACGCACATTGACGCTCTGTGCCACTTCTCGTGCAATGGGTTCGTGTATGGGGGCAGAAGCGTCGAGCGTGCGCAGTCCTACGGCGGCGGTTTGACGGAATTGTCAGCCGACACCATCGAGCCGATTGTGCGCCGCGGAGTGCTGCTTGATTTTGGTGAGTTGAGCGAAGGTGACGAGATCCGTCCGGCTGACCTCGAAAGCGCTTCCCGTGGCCTCGAAATCCATACCGGTGACGTCGTGCTGCTCAGGACAGGGTGGGCTCGCCGGTTCAGCGACGCGGCCCGGTTCGTGAACGGAGTACGTTCGCCCGGGCCCGGCATTGATGGAGCCCGCTGGCTGAGCGAACGCGGGGTATTTGCAGCAGGCTCCGACACGCTGGCGTTTGAAAGGGTGCCGAGCACGACCATGGCAGTGCATGTCCACTTGCTTGTCGACCGCGGGATTCACATCATTGAAGTGCTGGATCTTGAGGCTATCGCGCGGGACGGCATCCGTGAATTCGTGTTTGTCGCCGCGCCGCTGAAGCTTCGTGGCGCGACTGGCGCGCCCGTGCGGCCGCTGGCCTTTCCGCTGAGCGCCTGACGGGGCATCAGCACCAGGCTATCGGTCCCTGGCGAGTTCCGGCCCGGCACACTTTGAGAGAATCGCTCGCGCAGCCGCAATAACTTTGTCCTTCAACTCCGGTGGTGCAACCACCTCGATACGGTCTCCGAAGCCGAGCGCGAACTGCACGGCTTCCTCCTCGATATCGAAGCGCAGCTTCATGCGAACGCGGTCACCTTCTGGAGTCTGTTCCTCAAGGCGCCATCCACGATAACGGATCCACGGGAGGATCATGTGGTCGGCAAGAAAAGTTGCGTAATACCGGGGCAGCTTCTCGCGGAACTCGGAAACCGAGCGCTCCCAATGAGCGGCAAGGTCGAAATGTCCGGGATAGTTTGCAGGCTCGTCAAGCACCGCAGCTTCGCGGATTCTCGACACACGGTAAGTGCGGATGTCGCGTTCCACGGTAGCGATGAGATACCAGGTGCTTCCTTTGGCGACCAGGCCAAGTGGATCGCCGGTGCGCTCACCAGCCTCGCCGAGATCGCGAGCGTATACGAAGCGGACCCGCCGTCCGCGCCAAAGTGCGTCGAGGAGCAGCGGCAGACAGCTGATCGACTCAGCGGGATCGCGCCAGCCGCGTGCGTCGATGTAGATGCGGCGGCGGGCCAGTTCAGCGTTGTCCCGTGCCGTCGCCGGTAAGGTGGCCTCGAGCTTGGTGAGCGCGGCTTCGGATGCGCGGCTTAGGCCGAGGTCGGCCATGAGCGATTCCGGCGGAGCGAGGAAAAGCGACTGAACCTCGGCCGGAGTCAGACGCGTGAGATTTACGCGGTAGTCCTCGAGTAAGGACCAGCCGCCATTCTTGCCTCGCTCAGCGACAACGGGGATGCCGCACCCGCTGAGCGCGTCCATGTCGCGCAGGATTGTGCGCTCGGATACTTCAAGCCTTGCCGCAAGTTCGCGTGCCGTCACTCGCTCGCGGCTCTGCATGAACATGAGGATCGACAACAGCCGGTCCGCGCGCATACGCCGTCAATGTAGCAGGCAAATATGACACAGGATGTCAGGAATAAGGCTGCAAACTCGTACCATGAATCGGCTAAAAGAAAGCGTCGTTCTGGTGGCTGGCGGCAGTCGCGGCGCCGGCCGCGGAATTGCTCTGGCATGCGGAGACGCAGGAGCTACCGTTTATGTCGCGGCTCGTACCTCGCTTACCGGGCCGAAGCCGGCGGACGGGGCACCGGGAACTGTGGAAGAAACGGCCGCGGAGGTCAGCAGGCGAGGAGGGCGCGGCATCCCCGTTTCGGCCGACCTGAGCGAAGAACATCAGGTCGCAGAACTGTTTCGACGCATTGAGCAGAAATCCGGCGGACTCGATGTTCTCGCCAATACAGCGTGGACGCCCGACGTGATGTCCGAATGGACGAAACCGTTCTGGGATCTGAGCCCATCGTTGTGGCCCCAAACGGTGCAGACCGTGACCGTCTGCTGGCTGACCAGCGTCTACGCTGCCCGATTGATGACCAAAGCTCGGCGGGGACTGATCGCGCACATTACGGACAACTACTTCATCGATGAAGACTTCTCGGGCGCAGTCATAGCCTCGGATCCTTCAGCATGGCGAGGCCAAATCCTGCACGATCTGGGACACGAGTGCATCAATCGTCTGATCGCGGGAATGAGCAGGGCCACGGCTAAGTTTGGCGTCGCAGTCGTTGGGCTGAACCCAGGCTTTATGCGTACTGAACGGGTGCTCATGCACATGACAGACGATGCGATCAAGAAGCAGTTCCGGTTTGACCTGAGCGAGACCCCGGAGTATCTGGGACGTGCTGTGGTGGCGCTGGCAGGGTCTACTGACCTGATGCAGAAGAACGGACAGTATCTGTGGGTCGCGGACCTCGCGAGCGAGTACGGCTTTACGGATACGGACGGCCGGCACATTCCGCGCTTCGACCCGAATGCACCGATGCAGGACTTTCCGTGCTGACTAAATCCGAAGGGTGCGTCAGACCGCCTCAAAGTCAACGATGCGGTCGAATGGCGTGAATCCCGTTATATAGACGCTCAAACCCGGAAGCTTCGGCGCGGCACCACGCAACTGTGTATACATATGCGCGGTGACACCAGGACCGAACCGCACAGCGTGCTCACCAACACGGTACGTGGCATGACCGGCGTCAAGCACAAATCCGTCCGGCACGTTGTGTGCCGGCTTCACACCTTCCAGCTTGCCGCCGGGCCGGAGGTTAATCTCGACGGCAAGCGGAACGTCAGCTGTACCCGTCGACTGCATACGAAGCCGAAACCCGTTGTTGTTAGGTAACGGCGATACAGTCACGGTCTGC
>DASQEG010000773.1:0-4629 GCA_035633775.1 Bryobacteraceae bacterium | reverse complement strand
GTCCCGAGCGCTCTTCCCCCGTGAGTGCGACAACCTATATAGCAGGCCTGCGGGTGGAACCAGGATCGGCGCGCGTCAAGGCTCAACGCAATGGTCATTCCGTCGGGACCGCGGGGCTCGATCCAATGCGCCACGGGCCTGTTCGCGTCGTCAGCGGATCGTAAATCGAAAATCCCATCGCACTAAAGTCGCGCCGTGCGCACCATCTCGCGTTAACCAAGTGTTGGCACGGCAATACCGCGCTGAGCGGCTGGCGCAGCCGGATGCGTCTGTAGTCGGCAAGAAAGAACGACCTGTCGCGCCGGACGGGTTCGCCGACGGTGCCGCCAAACTCGTTGCGGCGGACCGGCGGCCTTGGCGCGCCGCTCGATCATTGAAAATGTGTTGCCGTCAAGCTTCTCGTTTCGGAGAAATTGGTAGAGCGACCCGTGAAAGCTGTTGCACGAGCGGAGCCTCGGCCGTGACAGATGTACCCCGGTGGGCGCAGCCTATCGTACCCGAAAATTGGGTCGCGTTACCACGGCAGGAGCCACGTCAAAACAGCAGCTTCAGTGCGAACTGGATCTGTCTCGGTGGCAGACTCTGCGACGTCACCGTTCCGAACTGAGGGGACCCGAGCAGTGCGTTCGGCTGCCCGAGATTGACATGGTTCAAAGCGTTGAAGAACTCGGCCCGAAACTGGACGCGCCACTTTTCCGCAAGCTGCGCGTTTTTGAACAGGGATCCGTCCAACGACCACAAGCCTGGGCCGGTTACGTTGTTCACGGCCGAGTTGCCGAGCGTGAACGGCGGAGGCGCAACAAATGCACTGGTGTTGAACCAGCGCGAAGTCGTACGCTGGTCCGAAGGCAGATCCGGTGATACTCCCGGCACGACGTTCGGTCGCGTCGATCGTCCATTATTCGCTGTCGCATTCGCAAGCAGGACCGTGAAGGGGAACCCGGTCTGTGCCTGGAAAATACCGTTGATCTGCCAGCCGCCCAGCAGCCATCGCGCAGCTCGCGAACCGAAGCAAGCCTCCGTCGTGCGGCAAACGGGCAGTTCGTAGAGTGCGTTGGCAACGAAGCGGTGCCGAACATCGTAGCCGGTCAGCGCACGCTCGCTCACGTTCAGGAAGTCCTGCGCGAGTTCTCCCTGCGTGCCCTGGCGGCGGTACGAGTTCCCATCGGAGATTGCCTTCGCCCAGGTATGCGAAACGGACCACGAGAGACCCGACCGGTATCGCCAGTCGGCTCTCGCGTGCATGGCGTGATAGTTCGCGCTCACCCGATTTACCTGGTTCTCGATCGTACCCGCAAGTACCTCGCGACCGACAAGGCGTGTCGGCACAATTCCGGGAGGAAGATCGTTCACGTCCGGCAGAATCAGACGCTGATGCGGGCGGCGGGTGTCAAGCGAGCCGGACGCGGGAATCGCGTCGTTGTAAGCATTCCGGGTGTCGAGCTTGTGGCTGATTGAGCCCACATACGCAACCTCGGCCGATACGTTCGAACTCATTCGGCGCTGGACCGCCAGGTTCCACTGCTGCGTGTACGGCGTCCTCAGGTTTTCGTCGATGCCGATGAAAACCTGTCGCAGCGGCGTACCGCCGATTTGCGGCGGGATTGTGAAGCCGATGCCGCGAATTTCAGGAATGAAGGCGTTGCTGTCCTGGATGTCGCTCTGAACGAAGGGCAGGTTGATGGACGTGCGGCCATAGTGCTCCGCGTCCTGCGCCGCATAGAACAGACCGGCACCAAGACGCACAGCCCAGTCGGTGCTCCCGAACGGCCGCCACGCAAGTCCGAATCGCGGTCCCCAGTTGTTACCGTCGGGCCGCGTTAACCCGCGCGGCGTTCCGTTGCGCCCAGCCAGAACAATCGGCACGTCGTACGTACCGGGTGCTGCCGCGGCGTCGCGCAGCGTCGGCACGTTCGCGAAGGAGACGTTGGACAGTCGGTCGTACTTGTCGTGGAACGGCTCAGCGTACTCATAGCGAAGCCCAAGATTGAGTGTCAGATCACGATGCACCTTCCAGTCGTCCTGCAGGAATCCCGCGAACGAGGACTGCCGGAGATAAGCGTTTGCGGTGCCCACCGTGCGCCGCTGCTGGACGGGTAGCCCAAGCAGAAAGCTGGCCAGCGCGTCACCGCTCCGGTCGTTCGTCCCAGTTCCTGCTGTCTGCGTTGTGAAGTTCGCGTTAAATCGAAAGTCGCCTCGGGGGGTGAAGATCTGGATGATGTTGAACTGAAAGCGGCGGAACTCGCCCCCGATTCGAAGGTTGTGCCCGCCGCGCGTCAGCGCCAGCGTATTTAGCACCTGGTACGTGTTGTTGCGCTGGCGCATCGGTAGAAAGAAGTTGTCATCACCAAAGGCCGAATAACCCGGAATTGAGAAGCTTGGAATTCCCCACACCTGCGGGCCGCCGAACTGCACGCCGGGGATTCCAAGTTCACCAACGATGTCACGCCGGAACGCGTTCTCGCTCAGTCTCTCCAGCCGCAGACGTGCGTAACCCAGCCGTAGCTCGTTTACAACGGTGGACGAGAACGTGTGCGTTTCGCTTAGGGTGAAGTGCTGTGCGCGAACGAGACTGTTGGTGCCTGAGCCCGGAAGTCCGCTCGGGACGAAGCTGGTTTCGTTGCTGACGGTATGCCGGCCGAAAAGGAAGCCCCCGGACCCGATCCGCTGGTCGATACGCCCCGACGACTGATTGTCGCGGCTTCGCTGATTACGGGTGTCGAGTAGGTTGTTCGTAGTGCCGGGCAGGTTCGGCAGCGGCACAAGCTGCTCCAGCACACGGCGTGCCACCAGGTCCTGCCGCGAGAGCGGAATGCGGTTGCCCGGGAACTGGTCGCGTATCAGACGCATGCCGGTCGGATCACTCGGATCAGGCCGTGTGGTCTCGGGGTCGTAAATTGCCGGTGTGCCCGAAAAATCTCCCTGCCGCTGCGCAAGTCCAGGAACGGCCTGAATTCTGCTCTCACCCTGGACGATCCTGCGGCCTTCATAGTTCAGGAAGAAGAAGGTTGAGTTCTTCAGGACCGGTCCCCCGAGCGTGCCGCCAAACTGGTTGTATCGATACTTCGGCAGCGGTCCGGGATTGTTGAACGGGCGGGCATCCAGAGCGTCGTTCCGAAAAAAATGGAAGAGACTGCCGTGGAAATCATTGCCGCCAGACTTGGTCACAATGTTGATCTGGCCCGCGCTCGAGCGGCCGAACTCCGCGGAGTAGTTGCTTGTCTCAACTCGAAATTCCTGGATCGCCTCGACCGACGGGCTGATCACGTACGCATTGACGTTTCCATCCGTGTTGATGGTGCCGTCCAGCAGGAAGTTGTTGTTCTGCGCTCGTCCACCGCTTACACTGAGGCTCGAGTTCTGCCCCGGCCGCTGGAACAGTGATGACGTGCCCGACTGCGGGCCGCCATTGCCTGTCGTTACACCGGGCGCCAGCAGGGCGAGTTGGAGAAACTGCCGCCCGTTCAGTGGAAGCTCGAGAATCCCCTTCGTATCGATCACCTGACCGAGTGCGGCAGTATCTGCATTGAGCAGCGGCACAACGCCTTCGACCTGAACGGATTCGGCCACCGCTCCCGGTGTCAGGGTCACGTTCACTCGGGCTGTCTGGTTCACCTCCACCGGTACGCGGGCAATCTGCTCTGTCCTGAAGCCCGGGGCTGAGACGGCCAGCGAGTAATCCCCGGCCTGCAAGGCGGGAACACGATAATCGCCTGTCTCCGAAGACAGGACCGTTCGCTCGGCCCCGGTGCGCAGGCTGACCACTTTGACGTGTGCGCTCTGAATCACGGCACCGGTAGCGTCCACAACGGTACCGGTAAGTATGCTGGTTGCCGTTTGTCCGCACACAACCGCAGCGGCAACGAGCAGCAGGGCGGCAGCAGGTCTTACATTCACGTAAGCAAGGTAACCACCGGCTTTAAACATCGGATCAACAGCACGCGACAGTTCGGTGACGATCTCGCCTTTAACGGCGCGGTACCGCTTCCTGGCGACGTTCGTCGTCGCTGTCGACCGCGAGCGGCGCAAATACGGCTGTACGAGTTGCCCGGTTCGGCGTGTTCCCACCGCGGGCCTGATGCCGGAGAATGCGATCAACTTGTCAGTCGGGCTGCATCCGGCACCTCGAACAGCATCGTCATGCTCGCCAGCGCGGCATCGCGCGCGAGACCTGGTCGCGGCGCTTTGAGCCGCGGATTCTGCCCAAACAACGAGTGCTTCGGCTGCTCTGCCGTGTATGGCATGAGGTCGGCTTTTGAGGTGAGGCTGTTCCGCATCTCCGTTGCGGAGCAGGTCGATGATCGACATCCCCAGGAGGCCGAGCAGGGCACGGCAGAGCCAGGCCGTGAGGCCGATCAGTGATATGGTCTCATCGTGTTTGTTGCGACCAGGTAATCAACGCTATGCTGAACCCAACCGAAACTGGAATGCGGCAACAGACCTCCGCCGCTCGCGAACGGTTCATCAAAGCTGCACGTTACCTGGCCCTCGCCATGTACGCTACGGTCCTGTGGGGTCAGATGGGTACAAGGCCGCGGGTTGTTATCTCTTCCGACTTTCCACCTGTCGACGTCATCCCCGGCAGCTTGAATCAGGGACCTCCGGAGAAGAGGTCGGACCCTGACGATG
>DASQEG010000772.1:0-3237 GCA_035633775.1 Bryobacteraceae bacterium | reverse complement strand
CCCGCAGCAGCCTCGTACGGAGCGTACTGATCCAGTGTCCATTCCATGACGTTGCCGAGAATGTCATAAAGGCCCCAGGCATTGGGCTGCTTCTTTCCGACTGGCTGGTACTTTCCGGAGCTGTTGCCCGAATGCCATGCGATGTCGCCCAGTTGCGCGGCCGCGGGTGGACCGGGCGATCCGGCGCGGCAAGCATACTCCCACTCAGCCTCGGTCGGCAGCCGGTAGAACTGTCCTGTCTTCGCACTGAGCCACTGGGCATACTTGTTGGCCGCGTGCTGGGTCATGCTGATCGCCGGGAATCCGTTGATACCCATTCCGAAGCTCATCTCCACGTACGGTCGTGTCGGCCCTGCAACCGCATCGACCAGCGAGTCCTTCGTCGGCGTTCTACCTGTCTGTGTCTGGAACATAAACAGGCGATACTCATCCCAGGTAACTTCGTGAGCCTGCATCCAGAAGGGATCCACGCGAACTTTGCGCTGCGGCTTCTCATCGGTAGCAGCCGCTGGGTCGGTTTCAGCGGCCCCCATCAGGTACTCACCCGCAGGGACGGGAACCATGTCGAACTTCACTGTCGAATTCGGGATGGTAACGCTGTATTTTTCCCCGGCCCTGGGCGGAGCTTCCTTTTCCCGCGCCAGGATCCGCGCGTGAATTCGCTGCACGGTCGCTTTCTCATCCGACGCACCGGCGACCGGTGCGGTCTTTAGCGCCACCTCGGCAGGCCAGTTTGCTCCGCCTTCTATCCACGACTTCAACGTCTGCAACTGCCCGTCGGAGAGTCGCGGTCCCCCGGGAGGCATGGCGCCCCGCTGGTTGGACGGCAGTGTTGAGAGCGTGTAAAGAGTGCTGGCTTCCGGCTTCCCGGGTACGAGCACGCGTTTGTCGAGCAGAGCCTGCCGGGACACAATGGCCAGGCCACCCGCAGCGCGCTCGCCGCTGTGACACGCGGCACAATGCGACTCCAGGATCGGAGCGACGTCCGCCGTAAAGTCGACAGGAGCAGCCAGGGCGTGTGACGCGCAAACAGCAACGGCAACACTAACTAAAGCTTTCATCGTTCAGTTCAGATCAGCTTCGTGACTCCGGGTTGCGCCAGCGGCTTCACTTCAAGGCTTCCGTTCCAGTCCAGCTTCTCGGGAACCAGAGTTTCCTGCGAGTTCATGGCTTGATCCCAGGTTACCTGCTGACCGGTGTATGCGGCCATGCGTCCCATAATGGCCAGGAGGGTACTCGTCGCGAGACGTTGGCCGTCGTTGACAGGAGCGTTCTTTCGCAGGCTTGCGAACAGCACGTCATGCTCGCGCTGATACATGTCGTACGGCTGACCTGACCAGGTCCACTTGACCTTGCCTTCGATCTTCGGCCGTGGACCGCGTCCGATGGTGCAAAGTCCCTCGGTACCCGTCAGGTAGTCTGCGTTTTCGTTGTAGCAGTTCTCGATCTGGCGGTTTGCCACGACAGCGCGTACACCGTTCGGGTACAGATAGTTGACCTCGAAGTGGTCGTAGATGTTGCCGCCATGAGCGGGAACCGTGCGTCCGCCGAGGGCAACGCAGCTGACGGGAGGCTGATCGTTCATAGCCCAGGCGACTTTGTCGACGCTATGGACCGCCTGTTCAACCAGGCTGTCGCCGCACAACCATACGAAGTTGTACCAGTTGCGCACCTGCCATTCCGTGTCGCTCATCCCCGCGGGTCGCGATGATTCCGGGGGCATGGGCTTCACTGGGCTGGTGTAGTAAGTGGCGTAATAATTGACAAGCTTGCCGATCGCACCGTCGTGAATCTGCTTGAACGTGTCAATGATCATGTTGCTGTAGCGCCAGCAGAAACCCGCTACAAGGGAAAGGTTCTTTGCCTTAGCGTCCTCGGCTGCCTTCAAGGCGGCGCGTACACCCGGAGCATCGGTCGCGACCGGCTTCTCGCTGAAGACGTGTTTGCCTTCGGCTACGCAGCCCGTCAGCTGAAGTGGCCGGAACCCGGGAGGCGTCGCTAACAGGATCACGTCAGCGCCACTGGCAACGACCTTCTGCCACGCATCCAGGCCGAGATGCTGCTGAGTGCTCTCCACCTTCACGCGCGGTGAAATCCGCTGGATCTTCTTCAGGGTCTGGAGTGAACGGTTAATCTGCGACTGATCGATATCAGCCACCGACACCAGTTCTGTGTAGTCGTCGGCCCGAAGTGCCTGGGACGCAGCTCCCGTCCCACGTCCGCCGCACCCAACCAGCCCTACCTTGATTGCGTTTGTTACGGTTTGCGCCGAGATAATCGCCGGGAATCCGGCCACGGCGGAAGCACCCATCGTCCCCGCGCGCTTAACGAAGTCACGCCGACTCTGATCCAGTTCGGTATCGCTCATTCTCTCCTGAGTATATAAGTTGTGACGCCTATGACATTCGCGTGGTTGCGCCGGCTAGGGTACGCTACGGCGTGACCTGCTACGCCTGGTTCAGTCCGGGCCTTCCATTCTCGACAACGAAACTGGCGCGGGTCCGCACAGGTGACCCCTGCCTGGTGACGAAGTCAAGTACACGATAGTCCGTCTGCCAGCGGTCGGGTGTGACAGAACACCTTACGTACCCGCGCTGGTTGTTGTAGAACCTGACATGCGGATTTTCCGGAAGATATGCCTGAATGGCTGGAACCGTGTCTGCGCCATCACCGCCGGAACTGATCGACGTTCCGACGAATTCCGTGCCAACGATCGGAGAGTTCACGTCGGACCAGTCCAGCTTCAAATCGGCCGCCCAGTTTGAATGAATGTCACCCGTCAGCACAACCGGGTTGGAAGGCTTGCGTTCATGTAGAAATCGCAGAATGCGATTCCTGGCGCTCTCATAGCCGCTCCACTGGTCCATCGCGTAACGCCGCTCTGATCCTGCCATGCGGTCGACCTTCGCCATCATCACCTGTTGAGCGACTATGTTCCACCTGGCCCTGGACTGCTCGAGACCACGTAGAAACCAGCGCTCCTGCTCAGCTCCGAGCAAGGTCTGCGCGTCGTTCAGGGCGTCAGCGCACTGTTCTTTGTTGCCGTCACCGCACGGCTGATCGGTGCGGTACTGTCGAGTGTCGAGGACTGAAAACTCGGCCAGATCGCCGAACGCGAGCCTTCGGTAAAGCAGCAACCGCGAGCCCTGCGGGAGCGAAGCTCGCCGCAAGGGCATGTGTTCGTAGTAGGCCTGGTACGCGCTCGCTCTCCGCTCGAGAAAGCTTTCGCGCGTCGAG
>DASQEG010000771.1:0-2678 GCA_035633775.1 Bryobacteraceae bacterium | reverse complement strand
AACAGCGCCGACACCGTCGCATATGTCGACACGGCGAACACATCCCACACGAGCGGGCTGCGAAAGTTCGGCCACATTGACAGATATGGATTCGGCAAAGGCAGGAGCCAGTAAGCCGCGCGCCAGGGTCGACCGGTGTGGAACAACGGGTAGATGGCGGCGCATGCAACCGCGAACAACGTCATTGCCTCGGCGGCGCGGTTGATCGAGGTGCGCCACTTCTGACGGAAAAGAAACAGAATGGCCGAAATGAGCGTGCCCGCATGGCCGATGCCGATCCAGAAGACGAAGTTGGTGATGTCCCAGGCCCAGCCGACCGGCTGGTTGTTGCCCCAGACACCGATGCCGGTGAAGACCAGGTAGCCCAGACACCCGAACAGGACGAGTGTGATCAGGCTGCTGATGCCGATCGCTATGTACCACTGCGGCGGCGTTCCCTTCTCCGTAATCTTCGCGATGTCGTCGGTGACCTTGTGGAGCGGCGGATCGCCTTCGACAAGAATCGGCCGGACGTGCGGGTCGTTCAGAACCGATGGGTTCGCAGCCATCAGCTTCGTACCTCCAGCTCAGGGTTCGGGTTGCGCAGCTTGGCCAGATAGGAAGTGCGCGGCTTGGTGTTCAGTTCGGCCAGCATGGCGTAGTTCCGCGGGCTCAGCTTGCGCTTCGCCACCAGACTCTCGGGGTCGTTGACGTTGCCAAAGATGATCGCGTCCGTCGGGCAGGTCTGGGCGCAGGCAGGCTGCACTTCGCCGTCCCGCAACCAGCGTCGCCCTTCGCTCTTGGCCTGAATCTTGGCTCCCTGGATACGTTGCACGCAGTAGGTGCACTTCTCCATGATGCCGCGCATACGCACTGTCACATTCGGGTTGTACTGCATCTGCACCGTCTCAGGATCCTCATGGTGATACTCGAGGAAGTTGAAGCGGCGCACCTTGTATGGGCAGTTATTCGAGCAGTAACGGGTGCCGACGCAGCGGTTGTACACCATCTCGTTCAGCCCTTCGGGGCTGTGCACCGTTGCCGCCACCGGGCAGACGTTCTCGCACGGCGCCGTCTCGCAATGCATGCACGTAACCGGCGCTGTAAGCGCCTGCGGGTCTTCAACCGGACCGGTGTAGTAGCGGTCAAGCCGGATCCAGTGCATCTCGCGGCCCCGCGCCACCTCTTCCTTGCCAACGACTGCGATGTTGTTCTCCGCCACACAGGCGATCGTGCAGGCGTTGCATCCGATGCAGGTGTTCAGGTCGATCGCCATCGCCCATTGCATCCCGCGCGAGTAGTCATAGTCGCCGTAAAGCGAGCGCAGCGGCGGATGCTCCACCATCTCCTGCGCGAAGCTGGGCTCCTTACGGAACTGTTCAACCGTGCCCTCGCGAACGATGGGTCGCGTGATCGGCTCCTGGAACTCGGCCAGCTTCGGCTCATCGAGCGTGTGGTGTTCCTGCGTCAGTGCCAGCGGGTAAACGCGGCCAACTTTGCTCACGTTGTACCCACCGGCGAACCCGAGCGCATCGGTGGTCCGAACGGCATACGCGTTGTAGCCGGTGCCCCGTCCCACGCGCCCGACATGCCGCCGGCCATATCCGAGGGTGACCGTGATGGAATCGTCGGCCTGACCCGGTTGGACCAGCACCGGAGCTTCTACCTTACGGCCGCCGCGCTCGATGGAAATCACGTCGCCGAAATCCACGCCGAGCTTCTTCGCCGTCGCCACACTGATCAGAGCGACATTATCCCAGGTGAGCTTCGTGATTGGATCCGGGGCTTCCTGCAGCCAGGCGTTGTTATTGAAGCGTCCGTCCCAGGCTGACCAGCTCGGCACAAATACGACTTCGTAGCCGGACGCCTGCGCGGATGTGCCCGCATCGGCCCACCCTGCAAAGTTCGGAACAGCAGCTGACGTAGACTGCGCCGAGTTTGCCACAAAGCCGTCGTGGAGCGCCTGCTGCCACCCCTTTTCGCCGTCCACAGCACCGGAAGCGAGCCAGTAATTGTGGACAATATCGTACGCCGTTCTGTCTTTGAATCCGGTGAGCGCTGCAACCAGCTCCGCTGAAGTCCTGCCGCCGTAGAGCGGAGCAATCGTCGGCTGCTGAATGCTGACCAGCCCGTCGGGTGCCGTCGTGTCACCCCAGCTTTCCAGATAGTGAGCCTGGGGGATGATCCACCTGGCCGAATGTGCAGTCTCGTCCATTTCCGGGGCGAGATAAATCACGTTGGCGACCTTCTTGAGATTCGCCTCGAACTCCAGATCGGCAGGAGCTGTGTACGCGGGGTTGGCGCCCAGCACCACGAGCGTATTCACACGCCCGCCTGCCATCTCACCGGCCAGTTCGCGCAGGCCCTGCACCTGGGGCCGTGCCTGTTCGGGCTTCTGCACCCACGTGACGATCGTGCCGTTGGCGCCGAGCGCCTGATTGATCTGATGCACGACCTGTTGCACTCCGGCAGGCTGCCGGGGACCGGCCACCACAACGCACCGGCCACGGTTGGCAAGCAGATCCTTCACGAGCGCTTGCATGAAGCGGTCGGAGCCGGCAGTCTGCCCGACCACGCGAAGCGGACTCGAAGCCTGGCCGACGGCAGCCAGCAGCGCGTTCGCAAACGCGCCGATCTCCGAACTCTTCATCCGCAGACGGTGATCTGCCGCGGCGCCAGTTACTGAGAACTGGCTCTCG
>DASQEG010000770.1:0-6120 GCA_035633775.1 Bryobacteraceae bacterium | reverse complement strand
GGAGGCCTCCCCGCCGGCGCCACGGGCTATCAGCAGATCCTGGTCACCACCATTAGCGCCGCCTTCGGCTACTCAAAGGTGTTCTCGCCCACGTTGTTCAGTGAAACGATTTTGAGCCGCCAGTGGATGCGGCAATACTTTCAGGGCGCCGGCGATGTCAATCAGAACTACGAACAACTTTTGGGCCTGCCCAACAACTTCAACCAGTCCGGCTTTCCGACCATCGGCGCGAATCTGATCATGCCCTATGGCGGCTCGCAATTCAACTACGGCATGAGTCAGATGTTGACGAACGTCGATGAGAACATGACGAAGATCTGGGGCAAACACACCACTCAGTTCGGCGGCCGCTACCGTCACGAACGCTTCGGTTACCTGCCCGACCGCCAGGCCGACACGGTCGCATTCACAGGCCTGGCCACAGCGATCTACGACCCGGCGACGGGGGCCAATTACGGCGCCCGCGCAAATACCGGCTTTGCCGACGCCGACTTCTTCCTCGGCGCCGCCAGCTCCTACAGCCAGGTCAAAAACGCCCCATTCGGCAACTTTCGCAAGCACGAGATTGCGTCCTACATTCAGGACAACTGGCGCGTTACCAGATCACTCACCATCAACGCCGGCGTGCGTTGGGAGGTCCACCCCGCTCCCCACACCCGCGACGGCATCAATGTGACGTTCGACATGAAGAACAACGCGCTCGTCCTTCCGAATCCGCTGCAGTTCTATCTCGATCGCGGCTACACCACGCCCGCTATTCTCACCAACCTGGATAACCTCGGAGTGAAGTTCATGACACCGGAACAAGCGGGTCTCCCGCAAGCCGGCATCTATGACAACAAGTTCAACTTCATGCCGCGCCTCGGCTTTGCCTACAATCTGGGGCGATGGGGCACGGTGGTTCGTGGCGGCTTCGGCACTTACATCTATCCGGTTCCGATCCGGAACTCCATGCGCGTCGCGATTACCAATCTTCCTTTTCTCGCAAGCTACTCACAGAGTTACACCAGCGCAGCGCAATCCCCAGACGGTCTGCCCAACTGGATTCTCCGTAAACCGCTCACGGTCATCGCTGGACAGAACAGCGCAAATGTCGTGAACACTGCTCAAACCAATGCTCTTCTGCCCGGCATCACCAACCAGTCGGTCGACCCTCACTATCCTCCGGCCAACGTACGCCAATCGACCCTTACGGTAGAGCAACCGTTCCGTGATGGCTCCGTGTTCCGCGTTACGTACCTTTACGTCCAGAGCACCAATCTCGACCAGAACTACCAGTACAACTTCGGCCCGTCCGCCTATACCTGGGCGCTGCGGACCGGTACGGCTCTTCCCACCGGCACTCTGGCGAACGTGGCAACACGGCCCTTTGACAGCCGCACGTGGGGCAACAACGTGATGTCGACCAAGCACGGCTTCGCCAACAACTCTTCCTTCCAATTCAACTACCAGCGTCCGTTCAAGAACGGATTTGCTTACCAGATCTTCTACGTGCTCTCGAACGCCTTCCGCATCGGTGGCAACACCTTCCGGGACAGCGTCCTCTATCCGGCGGAAGCGTTCGCGCCAGGAGTTCTTCCGTCGGATTTGAACACCGGCACTCTGCTCGAACCCAGCAAGGAGCTGAATCGCTTCCTTCATTACCGGACCGATACCGACGTGCCCAAGCACCGCGTCAGCTTCAATGGCGTCGTGGATCTTCCGTTCGGCCGCGGCAAGAAGTTTTTGCGTAACTCCAATCGTTGGCTCGATGCTCTCGTCGGCGGATATCAGATTGCCTACATTGGCAACGTGCTCAGCCAGTACGTAGTGCCGTCGGTCAGCAATTGGGGCCCAACCAGCGAGATCAAAGTTTATAAAGACGCGATTCCCGTAACCGATTGCCGCAGTGGCGTGTGTCGCGAGGGAAACCTCTGGTTCAACGGCTACATCGCTCCGAATCAGATCAACAACCCCGAGCGCGGTGTCACTGGCCTGCCGGCTGACTATGTCCCGTATCAGACACCGATCAACAACACGCCGGGCCAGCCCAACTACGGCACGAACAATGTGACCGTTCCCCTTGCAAACGGCAATAACCTGCTGACGACCTACAACCCCGGCCCGATCGGTATGAACCCGTTCTGGAAGACCAACTTCCTTGGGCCATTCAACTACATCACTGACATTTCGTTGTACAAAGTGTTCAGCATCACCGAACGCTGGAAACTCCGGTTCAACGTGGACGCCTTCAACGCGCTAAACGTTCAGGGCAACGTCAACCCGAACAGCCTCGACGGCATACAGCAGTTTCAGAACTCGTACTGGACACCACGCCAGGTCCAGTTCACCTTGCGGCTGTCCTTCTGACAAGACCGGTGTGTCAGGGTTGTGAGTGCTACCGGCAGCAGACCACGGGTTGCTGCCGGTACCTGGAAATCCGGCCTGAATCAGATCAGAACTCGAACTTTGTGGCCACTTGCAAACTGCGGTTGTCGCCAACGGTGGTGGTGATGCGGCCGCCGCTGATTGCATTACTGTTCGGGAACCCGAAGTACGGGGTGTTGAACAGGTTGAACGACTCGAACCGGAACTGGACGTTGTAGCGGGCGTCCGATCCGAAGCGCGTGTTTTTCACGAGCGACAGATCGTGGTTGATGTTGCCGGGCGAATACAGGATGCCGCGGCCGACGTTCCCAAATGTGTTCGCCGGAGGTGCGACGAAGCAGCTCGCATCGAACCAACGGTCCGGAGTGGGGTCATCCAAACGACCGTCGCAGACGCGATTGGCCCAGGACGGCGCGCCATTGTTGACTCCGTTTGGCAGGTTGACGTTGAACGGGCGGCCTGTGGTGAACGTCGAGATACCGCTGAACTGCCATCCGCCAAGCACTCTCGCGCCGATACCGCCGGAAAGCATGCTCTTTCCCGGTCCGAAAGGCAGCTCATAAACGTAGCTCACAACGGCGCGATGACGGACGTCGAAGCCGGAGGGCCCGCGGTTGCAATCGAGGCAGGTGACGGTTTGAGGACCGCCGGTCTGCCCGCCCCCGCTTCCGACGGAGCCGCCGTAATCGAGGGATTTGGCCCAGGTGTACGCGAACAGCAGCTGGAAGCCGTTGGTGTACCGCTGCACAACTTTCGCTTGCAAGCTGTTGTAGCTGGAGCGGCCGCGCCATTCGACGTAGTTGATCGAGTTGATGTTACGGATGGGCTGCAGGAGACGCCGTTCCGTCTGGCCGCCGGTACCGAGGGCAACCTCGTTGGGATTGAAGGACATCGCCAGGTGCCTGCCCGCGCTGCCCGCATACCCGATCTCAACCACGGTAGAAGGGGTCAACTGGCGCTGAATATTGGCCGTCCACGTCTGCATGTACGGGGTCTTGTTATCGAAGTTGTGGGCGTTGATGCGCGGCGCCGGCGAAAGCGCGTTCAGTTCTGCCACAGTTCGGGGCTGCACGATGACCGGCGCAGGGAAGGGATTGTCGATTGAGGTGACACCGGCCATTCCGATCGGGTAATCCGAGCTTTGCAGCGACTGAGTGAAGAAGTTCGGCACGTTCAGGCCGATCTGTCCATTCGCACTCACCGGGTCCGGGAAGTACACCAGCCCATAGCCCGCACGAAGTACGGTGCTGCCCGTTCCCGTGAGGTCATAAGCAAGCCCGACCCGAGGACCGAAGTTCTTCCACTGCGTCTTCTTGCCTGCGGACCGGTTCACACCGTTCTGACCGGCGTACACCAGGCTGAGCGTGGCGAGATCGAGATTCGTCAAACGATCGCGCTCTTCCACTTCGGGCGTATAGACCTCCCAGCGCACGCCCAGGTTCAATGTCAGGCGGCGGCTGACTTTCCAGTCGTCCTGAAGGAACAGTGACGGCTCATAGGAACGGATGTAATAAGGCTCAGTGATACCGGAGCGCTGACCGGTAACCATGTAGCCGGTGAGGAAGGACGCAAATCCAAAACCGGTCACGGACGCGTTCTGCGGATCTGCCGTGAAGGCACGCGTAAAGTTCAGGTTGCCGCGTACGGCTTCATTGACAAACGGCTGCATGTCGCGACGAATGATACGACCTCCGAACTTAACATTATGTGCGCCGACATTCCAGTACGTGTTGTAGTCCATCTGGTAATTCGTCTGCTTGGGATTCACCGGCAGGAAGCCAGGCCCACCGGACAGACCCGTAATGTCGGTGATGTTGATCGTGGGGATGCCGGATGACTGTGCGTTCAGGTTGATGCCGCGGATGCCCAACGAAGTGGCTGCGTTGATGCCGTAGTCCTGCTGTGCGGTATACGGATTGGTCCGGCTGAAGCCGGCGCGGAACTCACTTACGATGCTGGGCGACCAGGTGCGCGTCCAGTTGAAGGCGGCGCCGTTCGTCACGAGAGTAGTGTCCTGCAGACCGGCAACGAACGGTCCCAGGGTGAAGCGCGATGCTGCATCGGCCGGGGTGGGCAGGCAGCAGTTCGCCTGACCCGCCGGAGCGACGAGCGAGTAATCGTTGTAGCTGTAGCGGAAGAACAGAGTATCGGACGTGGAAACCAGGTGGTCCAACCGGCCGGTGTACGCATTATCCGTGACCTGCCGATTCGGAACGGATATGTAGTTGTCGTACTGGCCTCCGATGATGCCCGGCGCGTTCGGCAGCGGATAGATGCTCGCGACGTTCCGTGCGACGGCGTTGATCGAGCCGGTCGGAATCCTGTTTCCCGGATACGGGTCACGTACGGTTTGCCCGTTGACCACCCGCGTCGTGAGCGGGTCGTAGATCGCCAGGGGATTGCCTGCCCGGTCACGCAGGCCGCTGAAATCGCCCTCACGGAACGCTGCCACCGGAACGGTATTCACGGTGGCGATCCCACGTCCTTCGCGGAAACCAGCGTAATCAATGAAAAAGAACGTCTTGTTTCGGCCGCTGTAAATCTTCGGAAGAACGATGGGCCCGCCGGCGGCGATTCCGAACTGGTTGCGGCGGAACACTGGTTTGCGCTGAGTGGGTGAGGCGAAGACGTTTCTGGCATCCAGTACGTGATTGCGGTGGAACCAGAACATGTTCCCGCGCAGCTCGTTGCTGCCCGATTGCGTGCTGACTGAGACTACACCGGCTCCTCGGCCGAACTCGGCCGAGAATGTGCCTGTCATGGTCTTGAACTCGCGGACCGATTCCACCGTCGGCGTGACGATGACGGTATTGAACGTGTACTCGTTGTTGTCAATGCCGTCCACCAGCCATGCATTGTTGTTCGCACGGCTTCCGAGAGCGTTGAAGTTCGACGCGCCTCGCGGATTGAAAGTGCTGGCACCCGAAAGGTTCTCGCCGGCCTGTCCCGGTGTCACTCCGGGATTGAGATAGACCAGCTGGGCGAAGTTGCGGCCATTCAGCGGCAATTCACGAACTGCGCGTGTGCCTATCACTTCACCGAGTTCCGCGCTTTCCGACCGCACGAGCGGCGCAGCTGCGGAGACCTCGACCGTCTCGCTGACGTCGCCGATCTGCAATGTAAAGTCCGTTCTGGCCTTCTGGTCCACCTGGAGATCGACTGCTTTGGTGGACGCACTTTTGAAGCCCGTTTTCGCGACGGTGACGTCGTATCGGCCGGGATTCAGGAAGGGAATGTTGTATGAACCGCTGTCATCGGTGACGACGACTCGGCTCGATTGTCTGTCGATGTCGGTGACGGTTACTTGCGCGCCCGCGATGCCGGCGCCCTGCGGATCCATTACAGTACCCAGGATGCTGCCGGACGTTGCCTGAGACCAGCATTGCCGCGGACACAGGATCAACGAAGCGAGCGCAAACGTTGTTAGGAGATAAAACCTCATACTAGGCAGTCAGTTTATTACAGGTGTCCGCTCGGAGTCGGATGCGTGCAGTGACAACAGTTCCTGCGCCGCGCCGACTTGACTGATCCTTTCCAACCGATCGGCTGCATAAACTAGTTCGCGGACTGGCAAGCTGTCATCGCTCGGCCAGTAAAGCATGCGAGCTATTTCTAAAAGGGCAGCGAAGGGAGCAAAGCCCATATCCGGCTCTCACCGGAGTTCCAGCACCCACAGCGGGGAAAACCGGTGACCAGAACGGAGTACCCGGTTCTGCTCTGCGGTTGAGTTCCGGAGCCTCCATCTGTTACCCA
>DASQEG010000769.1:0-4597 GCA_035633775.1 Bryobacteraceae bacterium | reverse complement strand
CCCAAGGCCGACACCAAGCTGGGCCAGTTGTCCGAGCATTCCTCCGCCGCCGCCCACCACCGCACCCGCCAGCATTGCGGGAAGCTGCAACAGATTCGCCTTGGATGCCTGGTTCGTGCCGTGACGCAGCGCCACATGCGCAATCTCATGGGCGATCACTCCGGCCAGCTGTGCTTCGTTCTCCGCCGCACGGATCAGCCCCGTGTGCACGAAGGTAGGCCCTCCGGGGAGCGCGAAAGCATTGATGCTCTGGTCCTGCACCACCTTGAACGAATACGGGTACTTGTCAGCTTCCGGAGCGGCAGCGAGGCGGCGGCCGATCTGCTGAACGTAGCTGTTGATCTGCGCGTCGCGGACGATAGGCATCTGCTGCTCTACCTGCGCCGCGGCCTCACGCCCGAGCTGCACATCCTGATCCTTCGAGAACAGGTTCCAGCCGGGCTTCAGGTCTTTGTGCTTCGCTTCTGCGGATAAGGCAAAAACAAGTAGAAGTGCGATCGTCTGAAAGCGTCTGGACACGGGGTTCCGGCCTCCTGAACCAGAAGATGCCCGCATCGTCTAAAGCGTTACAAATGGGTGGTTAAGCTATACTAATACGAATCAGCGCTTCCCCTGCGCTGAGACCGAGAGTTCCTAACATGACACCCACCGAAAGAATCTGGCACAACGGCCGCCTGATTCCATGGCATGACGCAAAGATTCACGTCCTGTCCCATGTGGTCAGCTACGGCAGTTCCGTCTTTGAAGGCATACGCTGCTATGAAACCAAGGGAGGCCCCGCGGTATTCCGACTTCGCGAGCACATGCGCCGCATGATCGACTCGGCGAAGATCTACCGCATGTCGGTACCCTTCTCGCTTGAGCAGCTTTGCGAGGGTGTGCTGGAGACCGTAAGCGACAGCGGGCTGACATCATGCTACGTCCGGCCGATCGCAATGCGCGGTTACGGCGTCATCGGCGTTCATGGCGGCAAGAATCCCGTGGAGACCTACATTGCCTGCTGGGAGTGGGGCAAGTATCTGGGCGAAGAGGCTTTGGCTCAGGGCGTCGATGTCTGCATCTCGAGTTGGAACCGCATAGCGCCGAACACGCTCCCGGCACTTGCCAAGGCCGCAGGCAATTACAACAACTCGCAGCTGATCCGCATGGAAGCGGATGTCAATGGCTATGCCGAAGGCATCGCTCTCGATGTGAATGGCTACGTAAGCGAAGGCTCGGGCGAGAACATCTTCATCATCCGCGACGGTGTTATCTACACGCCGCCGCTGGCGACCAGCGTACTGCCTGGGATTACGCGTGACTCCGTGGTGCAACTGGCGCGCGATCTTGGCTTCAGGATTGTGGAGCAGGGCATTCCACGCGAGGCGCTCTACATAGCAGACGAGGTGTTCTTCACCGGCACGGCTGCGGAGATCACCCCGATTCGCTCCGTTGACCGTATCCCTGTGGGCCCCGGCCATCGTGGACCGATCACGGAAGCACTGCAGAAGGAGTTCTTCTCGATTGTGAATGGGACCACGCCGGACCGTCACGGCTGGCTTACGGCAGTCGAGTCACGCAAGCCGGTCGCGGTATAGAAACCGATCCCCATGCGAGCGCGCTGCCCGGGCTACCTCCCCCGAGATCGAACCGAGCAGCGCGCCCGCAGGATCTGCATCGTTTGTATCAATCCATCCCGCCGCCGTCCAGCCTGTTCCGGTCGTTTTCCAATGAAAAGTAGAACGTCGATTTCCCGACATGTCAGCAACTTGGAACAGGCGGGCTGCGGGAATCCTGTGCAAAAAACAGCAGTGCGGCAAAATGTTTGATAAGCCATGACCAGAACCGGCTACGACCCATCTTCCGCCACCGTGGTGGAGGTCAGTTTCGCTTCCACGATCACAGCGGTCGACACACCCATTGTTCCTCCGCCCGACACCCCGTACATCGCTCCCGCCTGGATTGACTTGCAGGTGAATGGGTACGCTGCCGTTGACTACAACAGCCCGGAGACGCCGCAGGAGGAGATCGTGCGGTCCGTGAAGGTCCTGAACTCGACAGGGACGGGCCGCTTCTATCCAACCGTGATCACCGGCACTGCGGCCAACATGGCTGGCGCGCTCCGCAACCTTGCCCGGGCGAAACAATCGCTGCCCTCCATTGAGGGATTCCATGTGGAGGGCCCGCACATCTCTCCCGACGACGGGCCGCGGGGAGCCCATCCGAGCGGCTGTGTGCGCCCGCCTGATATCGAGGAGTACCGACGCTGGCAGGATGCTTCAGATGGCAACGTGCGACTCGTAACGCTCTCGCCCGAGTATCCCGAAGCGCCTCGTTACATCGAGGCAGTGGTGAACGACGGCGTGGTTGTGAGCATCGGCCATACGAAGGCGAGCGCCGAGCAGATTGCCGATGCGGTTTCCGCCGGTGCCACGATGTCCACGCATATCGGCAACGGAGCACATGGTGAGATGCGCCGGCATCCGAACTACCTGTGGGATCAGCTCGCCGAGGATCGGCTCGCCGCCGGATTCATCGTTGACGGTGTGCACATCGGTGCGGCGTTTCTGAAGGTAGCCCTGCGTGCCAAGGGCATCCTGCGGTCCGTACTTGTTACGGACGCTTCGATGCCGGCGCTTGCTACCCCGGGTCCGTACATGCTTGGTGAGGTGGAGGTGGAACTGACGCCCGACAACCGTGTCGTGCTTCGCGGGGGCGACCGTCTCGCCGGTTCGGCCCTGCGCATGAATGATGCGATCGGGAACGTAATGCGGATGGCCGGTATCAGTCTTCCGGAAGCCTTATCGATGGCCACGCGCAATCCCGCCCGTGTCGGGCGTATCACCGGAAGGCAACGCGGCCTGACTCCTGGTGATCGGGCCGATTTCGTTCTGTTCCGCTGGCACAAGGACCAGGCCAGAGTAGAAGTGGTAGAAACGATTGTGGGTGGCGAGACAGTATTCCGGGCCTGACCCGGTCAGACCTCGATCACGACTTTGCCCGGACCGCCCTCGCCGGTCTCGATCATCTCGAATCCGCGGCTAATTTCATCGAGCGGCACAGTGTGCGTCACCAGTGGCGCGAACCGCTCCGGAGCGGCCTTCAGCATGGCGATCGCCGCCGGTGTCTCATGGTTTGACCGGCGAACATTAAACAGCGCAGCTTCCTTACGACGGAGGACATGGAAGTTGACCGTTGTCCAGTAGTCGCCAGGGATGCCGGTAATTACGATGCGGCCCGCACTGCGAACGCTGTCAATCGCCTGCTGAACTGTCGTGCCCTTCGTGGCGCAGTCAATGGCGATGTCGACGCCGCGCTTGCCCGTATCGGCGAGAATCTGCTTTGCCGGTTCGCCCCCCGCCGGATCCAGCACGGCATCGGCACCCACCAGCTTCGCCAGTTCGCGTCGATGAGGCATCGGTTCGATGGCCCAAACCCGGCCCGCACCGGAAGCCTTCAATGCAGCGATGGTCAGCAGTCCGATGGGCCCGGCGCCGAACACGGCCGCCGTGTCGCCCAGCGCCGGCCGGGCGAACTCTAGTGAATGCAGCACCACTGCAAGGGGCTCGAACAACGTTGCAGTGCGCTGGTCGAGGTTTTCGGGCGTGGGCAGAACATTGTGCGCCGGGACGTTCATGACCTCGCGAAAGAAGCCCGGATCGGGGGGCGTGCTGAAAAAACGAATGTTCTCGCACACATTGTGCCGCCCGCTGTGGCAGAACTCGCAGTGGTAACAGTACACTGCCGGTTCCAGCAGTACCTTTGCGCCTTCGCTTACGCCGGTAACGCCAGCACCGGCGCTCACGATCGTACCCGAAGGCTCATGCCCCAGGACGACCGGATAACGGATCGTGACGTCACCGATGGCGCCGTCCTGGTAATAGTGCAGGTCGGACCCACAGATACCGACGTGAGTCACACGCACCTGAATTTCGCCCGGCCCGGGATCCTCGGCGGCGCCTTCGATCAGGCGAAATGTACGGCGTTCCTGCAGTTCGGCGATGCGCACGTTATTTCTTGAAGAGGCTGTCGAACGCAGCCCTTGCGTCGTTGGGGGTGCGGACGGCGTCGGGCTGGACCACGGGGCTCGGCGCGCCGGCTCCGGGAGTCGCAGCGTCGCGCATGACTGTCACCTTGGCCGTAAAGAGAGGACAATCATTGCGCTTGTCCTTGTACGGAAGCCGTTCGGGTATGGGCTTGAGGCACTGGAACCGGGTGGAGGGCTCAAAGTGGGAGCACTGCTTGCAGCAGTGCAGGTCTGTGTTGCACTTCGGACATGTGCCGGTGAAATCCGTCGCCTGGGGAAGCACCGAGGAACAGGCATAACAGCGTGACGCCGTTACGGTCTGCACCAGTCTCGGCAGCCGCGGGCCATTCGGGTCCTGAAGACTGCGGGGCGCACCGGGTCCCGGAGCCTTGGGCTTGGTAGTCCCATTGTCCCGGCGGTCGCGGTCAGCGTCATGATAGCCGTGCTGCCGGTACTTACGATCTTGATCCATAGCTACGGAACAGCTCCTTGCCTGGGGGGCAGGCGAAAAAGGCGGGGTGAGCAGACTGGTTACTGCCTCTAGACCTGACCCCATTTTATAAGAGCATTGCAAGGTCTTGTGAGCGGACT
>DASQEG010000768.1:0-2414 GCA_035633775.1 Bryobacteraceae bacterium | reverse complement strand
GGGCGTTTTGAACGCGCTGGACGCGAGAACGGGCGCCGTCGCATGGTCGCGTAACGCTGCATCCGACACTGGCGCGAAAACGCCTGGCTGGGGCTTTGCCGGTTCGCCGCTCGTCATCAATGATGCCGTCGTTGTTGCCGCTGGCGGCAATCTCGTCGCCTATGACGGCGACACCGGAAGGAAGCGGTGGTTGGGTCCATCACGATCTTCGGGCTACAGCTCACCCCATGTGCTAACAATCGACGGTGTCCCGCAGATCGTACTGATGAGCGGCTCCGGTGTTACCGGCCTTGCACCCCAGGACGGCAAACTCTTGTGGCACCACGACTGGAAGGGCACGCCAATGCTCCAGCCCGCGATGACTGCCGATGGTGACCTTCTCGTCACAACCGGCGACGCATCGGGCGGACTCGGAATCCGCCGCTTGAGCGTAAAACAGGGGACCGGCGGATGGACGGTCGAGCAACGTTGGACTTCCTCAGGTCTGAAGCCGTACTTCAATGACTTTGTCGTGCATGAAGGGCACGCCTTTGGCTTTGACGGACGAATCTTGTCCTGCATCGACCTCAACGATGGCCAGCGCAAGTGGAAAGGAGGTCGCTACGGTCACGGGCAACTTATGCTGCTGCCCGATCAGGACCTGCTTGTCGTGCTTTCGGAAGAAGGTGAACTGGCGCTGGTGCGTGCAACCCCGGACGGCTTCAACGAAGTTGCGCGGGTACCTGCGATCGAGGGCAAAACATGGAATCATCCGGCGATCGCACGCGATGTTCTGCTGGTGCGCAATGGTGAGCAGATGGCGGCGTTCCGCCTCGCTCTGGCACCGCGATAGTCATCTTATGGCGATCAGAATCTTCAAACTCCTGAGCCTTATGAGCGCCTGGGTCGTTGTGGCGTTTACGCAGGGCTCCCCGGCAGACCTGAGTATGGAGCAGAGGGCGTGGGTCGCATCGAAGCTTTACGCTTCAGTTCAAATGTTCAATGCCCACGGTGAAGGTTCACCGGATTTCGACCTTGATCGTGAGTACAAGGCGTTTCTCGGGGCGGCACTCTCGGCTGCGGACCGGCGCGGATTCGATCTCGCTGCCATGAAGTTCGTGGGCGGGCTGAGGAATGGCCACTCGAGCTTTAGCGACGAGTGGCTGTTCCGTCAGTATGGACAGCCTCTTGGTTTTACCCTGCAGCCCATGGCCGAGGGTTGGGTAGTAACGTCGTCGCAGATCCCGGAGCTGAATCCGGGCGACATCGTTGCCAATGTTGACGATAAGTCAATCGACGCATTCTACGCCGAGCATGACGGCCTTTTGGAAGGGTCGTCAGAGGCAACGCGGAGGCGCAGGTTCGCCAGCCAGTCCTATCTATGGCCCGAGAAGTTCGTTTTAAGTCTGAAGAACGGAAAGCAAGTTCAAATCGACCGCCGTGAACAGAAGCTCGGATCCATCAAGAGCTTTCCGTTCCCGCAAGGTGAGGTTGAGACTCCTGCCGGTGTAGCGTTCGTGAGAATTCAGTCGTTCGGCGACCTGGAACGAGAGACCGCGCTTGTGAAGCGCATCGGAGAACTCAGTGCGGCGCGTGCCATTGTGATCGACGTTCGCGGCAACGGTGGTGGCTCGACTCCGACCAGGCTGATCGCAGCCCTGATGAACAGGCCCTGGCGCGGCTTTGTCACGACGACTCCAATTCATGTTGCACTGACCGGAGCGCAGAGTCAGGCCCGGAAGCTTTTTCCGGCCGTGAACGCGAATGCTTATTACCGGGGATACTTCGACGCACACGACGAGATGACACCGGCGGAGCTTCGCATGATCGGGACCCGCCAGGTCCCTCTTGCTGGGGCGTACAGCGGTAAAGTCGTGCTGCTGGCTGATGGTTACTGCAACTCGGCGTGTGAAGACTTCCTGGTCCCGTTCAAAACCAGCGGTCGTGGCATCCTCGTGGGCGAGACGACGAACGGAAGCTCGGGTCAGCCTTACTACTACGACTTTGGCAACGGCATGGCGTTTCGCGTGAGCACGAAGCGGTACTACATGCCCGACGGGAGCGTCTTCGAAGGGGTCGGTATCAAGCCGGACGTCGAAGTGAGGCCAAGTGTTGATGACTGGAGAGCCGGGCGCGATCCGGTGCTGGTTAAGGCACTCGAAGTTGCCGCCGCCCGGTAGCGCGTCTACTTGCCCTCGCAGGCGCCTGTGCAAGGTGCCAGCCGGCTTTCATCTACCTCGACGCCAAGGCCAATGCCCGTGGGAAGCCGAAGCGCGCCGTTCTCGACTTTGAAGGGCTTTTTCAAGTAAGTAGCAGCCAGAAACTGTGGCCCATTGAGAGCGGCAGGGTATTTTAGCCGGTACGCACCATACAAAGCGAGCGATGCGGCCAGCGATACATCTGGATCCGTGAGGCCGCTGCCGAGGAACATCAGC
>DASQEG010000767.1:0-2796 GCA_035633775.1 Bryobacteraceae bacterium | reverse complement strand
TGGAAACTTTATCGCCGCACATATGGCGACGGAGGAATGGATGCAACAGGTCGCTCGCAATCTGACCGATGCCGATGCCGGCGTCGTTCGGGCACCGGTGTCTGCTGCAGGATCGTGACACGAAGTTCTGTGGTCGCTTTCGATCAGTTCTTCGCGCTGGATGAATCGAACCATTGCGGCTTCCCGAGAGTTCTCCGAATCTGAATGCATTCGCGGAACGCTGGGCCGTTCATTGAAAGAAGAATGCCTGTCGAACCTCGTGCTGTTATGCGAGCTTTCGCTGCGACGAGTACCGACAGAGTACGCGGCGTACTTCCACGGCGAGCGAACCATCGGGAAGGGAAATGTTCTGCTTCTTTCCACCGCCCGATGACTGCCGGGGCCCGCAGCAACCGTGTTAGATGCAGGAAGCGTTTGGGTGGCCTTCTCAGATAATCACTCATCCGCTGCATGAGTAATCCGACCGTACGGGCACGCGTATAGGCCGTCCAAGTTTATTGCCGTTCGAGCCTGGCAAGAATCGTAACCGTTTGCCATGGCTTGAGCTGAATGCGGCTCAGATCCGCCTGAATTTCCGTCGGTCGTTCAACGGTGTTTGCATACACCGCTTCCACCACACGAAACACGGATGTCACCTGCACGTTCGAAGCGGCGGTGCCACCCGTTTCCTGAAGGCGGATCACTGTCCAGCCGGATTTGTCTTCCGCTGCTTTGAAGGCACTGATCACCACAGCCGGGTGGTTGACGGTCAGGAAGCTCCGTTCCGCCGGAAGGTCTGTAACTCTAAGCGTCGAAGCCTGCAACGGAAGTGTAAACTCCTGGCCAAAGCGCTTCCAATCTGCAGGCTTCTCGGGCTGCGCCGAGATCCGGAAACGGAAGTTCTGGATCTCGGAACCACGCGGCTCAGTGCGTTCCAGAGTTTGAATCCCCTCATCTCGTGTTTGTGTACGCAACCCCTGCGACGCTATAAGGAAATTCCCATTACGCATCACAAGTGCTGAATCCCGCGCCGCGATTGTTCGGCCGACCGCACCTGCAGGTCCTGAGTGCACAAAACTGACGGCGGAGAACTGGGCCGCCGAACCGCCGGGCAGCATATCCGCGCGAACACGGTACACAAAGCCCGCACCATCAGCGGACATCTCCTCTGAAGTATCCAGCGGGAAGGCAATCGCGACTCGCCCAGATTTATCCGCGAAAGAACGGAGGTTGACCGAGATGGACACGTCAACGTAATCCGCGTCGCGATAGGCTGTGATGACGGTGCGAACCAGCGCCGAATTGTCCCTCACGATCTCGGTGCGTCTCGTGACCGGCCCCGCGACAGTAGACACCTTGCTAGCCGCTGCAGCAACCACCTTATATGGCGTGTTCCGCTCCGAGAACAAAAGTGATCCAAAGCGGCGTTCACCGTCGTGCCGTGCCAGTTCAATTCCCGAGGCATGGCGCAGCGATTGCACTGTGCCCTGCTGGTCAATCTCTAGCACTGTTCGAAATTCGCGCGCCGGTCTCGTGTCGACCGTGCTCCTGCGCAACGCGAACAACCGGTAACCCATCGCCGGCAGGCCGGGTGCGAAAAACATGACACGCCGAGAGGTTCCCGGCACGTCTTCGCACGGGAGCACTGCGCCAGTCACGCGATCCACGACCTCGAGCGGCGCGTCTGCAAACTCGGCCGGCACTTTGTCCACCTCTACAGGCCCGCCTCGTGACCAAGACAGGCCGTTGAAGACAACCAGACTGACTTCATCCCCGGTCGACCGCTGAGCAGGATCGAAGATGCCTGTTCCACCTGTGAGCCGTGCCACAGCCTTATCGAAGAGCTGCCGCGTGTTCGAATAGCCCCCCATCGCGGCAGCATAATGAGCGGCATTGCTCCAGTCAGTTTGCCAGCGCGTATAGTAACCAGGCCAACCCGGACCAGCACCCGCCGTGTGCTCATGAAAAACCAGCAGTTCGCGCCATGCCTCCGCCAGGTCATACCTCGGAGACTCGCCGTCTCTGGTCAGCGTTGCAATGTGATGCAGTGCCTCGGCGGCGGGCAGCAGAGCGGCTGCTTCCCGCATGCGGGCCGCTACTTCGGGAGACCCGAGCTTCACCAGTTCCCAGTGGCCGCTGGCTTCTCCAGCGAACTCCTGGAACTTGTCCCCATATTTCTCCAGTACATAACGAAAGTAGTCTTCCGGAGTCGCCATTTGCATCGGCAGTTCCGGGTGCTTCCGATTCCACTCCCGCATTCTTTCAAGCACACGATACGCATGCGTTGGATCTGCGTTGTCGCCCACTGACGCCATCAGCAGGTATGTATCGTACGGATAGCCGTTCCGCTCCAACCACGCAAGCCGCCTTGGTACCGTCTTTTCCAACTCCTCGACTGGCACGCGGCGTGTCAGGTTCCATCGATGCCCTTCCACATACGATTCGTAGGTAAAGAAGGTCAGAATCCTGCTTCCGTCGGGCCCCCGCCAATAGAAAGGTGTGTGACGCACTCCGAAGTTGTTGCCGCCACCGATGAACAGATTCAGGCCGGTGATCAGATACCTGACCCCGCTCCCGACAAACACGCGGGGATAGGCCCATGAAAAGCCGGGCACATCATTCTGGATTGCAACCTCCAGCGGAACGGAGAACCGTCTACGAAGCTGTTCAGCCGCATACACGAGGCGATTCATCTCCTCGTCGCCAACAAGGCCGCTGTGCATGTTCGCGAAGGCGGCAGCCACACTGATACGGCCCTCACGAAGATAGCGCCCAAACTCATCAATCAGTCGCTGATCGCTCGTACGTCGCAGCCAC
>DASQEG010000766.1:0-3133 GCA_035633775.1 Bryobacteraceae bacterium | reverse complement strand
TGCGGCGAGTTTTTGGCCTTGGGAACCGCCCCGGCGAAAGCGACGCTCAGGCCAGCCGCTTCTTCCCGCAACCCTGGAACGACGCTGAAATGATCGTCGCGAGCCCGCTTGCGCGTGGCACGATGGGCTACCAGACCGTTGCCGAAACGGATGTTTACGATGTGCTCCATGACGTTCGGAAGCGGTTCTCCATCGATGAAGACCGCATCTACCTCACCGGCCTGTCCATGGGCGGAGGTGGTGTCCTGTGGCTGGGCTTCACACGCCCGGACACCTGGGCAGCACTTGCTGCAGTGTGTCCAGCTCCGCCCGAAGGCGTCGAGCCCCTCGCCGGTAATGCACTGAACCTCCCGGTCAAGCTGTTCCAAGGTGCACTCGACCCCATCGTGCCCGCATCGAGCACAAGCCAATGGCACTCACGCCTGCGCCATGCCGGCGTGAGTGCGGAGTACGTCGAGTACCCGGGCGTGCGTCACAATTCGTGGGACCGCGCGTATAGGGGTGGCGCCATCTTTGAATGGCTCGGACAATTCCGGCGTAATCGCAACCCTGAACGCGTACGCTTTCGTACGGATGCCTACAAATACGGAACTGCGTATTGGCTGCGCATTGACAGACTCACTCCCGGTCAGGCGGCAGAATTTGACGGAACGCTGAAAGGCCCAAATCTTGAGGCGAAGACTTCCGGGATCGAGAGCTTCAGTGTTGTAGGGCGTGTCACAGCGGCAAAGGTGGACGGACAGAACGTCGCACGACCACGAGCCGTGGCAGGCCGCACGAGCTTCCATCGGACGAAGGGAGGAAGGTGGGCCGTCGGGGCCGTGATGCCGGGCAAGGGCGAGAAGCGCCGAGGCGCTGAGGGTCCGATTGCAGATGCGATCTCCACGCGACACGTGTACGTCTATGGGGCGGAAGGCAGAGTTCCGGCCGAGCAGGCGGCAGACTGGTCCACCCGCCGAAGCCGTCTGAATCTGTCGCTCCGCGTGCTGCGGGACACCGAGATTGCGGCCGGCGACATCGCCAATGCAAACGTAGTCGCATTTGGGACGAGAGAAACCAATCGGCTGATTGCGCGTTATGCGGATCAGCTTCCGATGCACCTCAACCCGGGCGCCGCTGATTACGGCCTCCTTTACGCGTACCCGGTTGAAGGCCGCTATGTTGTAGTCAGTTCGGGGCTGCCCTGGTGGACCCGGCACGATCAGGCACCTCCCCGGGGGCTTCCGTTCCTATCCGTCCCGTATCGGATACTTGGGACCCTTGGTGACTTTGTTCTGTTCAAGGGCGGGTTGGACAACGTGGTGGCAGAAGGGCGGTTCGACAACAAATGGCAGCTTCCTCAGGACACAGCCGCACGCTTGCGGGCCACGGGCGCGGTGACGCTCCGACCATGACTGACCTTAGTTCCGAAGAGTTCCGTCAGTACGGAGATGAGGTGGTCGATTGGATCGCGACCTATCTTGCCGGCCTGCGGGAACTCGCCGTCCTCCCGGATGTGGTTCCGGGCGAAACAGCGGCGCGACTGCAGCGTTCCGGACCGGAACACGCGGAACCACTAGCCCTCATTCTGGACGACTTCCGGTCGATCATCGTACCGGCGACCACCCATTGGAACCATCCGCGCTTTTTCGCATACTTCTCCGTGTCGGCCTCAGCAGCAGGAATTCTCGCCGAAGCCCTCACCGCTGCGCTGAACGTGAATGGCATGGTGTGGAAATCCTCGCCAGCGTTCACGGAGCTCGAAACGACCGTGATTGACTGGGTTCGGCAGTGGCTCGGCTTGCCAGACCAGTTCTTCGGGGTTATGTACGATACGGCTTCGGTGTCCACCATGCACGCGCTCGCCGCAGCCCGCGAGTTCGTCGATCCCGAGTCCCGCACCCGCGGCATGCGGGGGGATCTGACGGTCTATACGAGCGAACAGGCGCACTCGTCTGTGGAGAAGGGCGCGATCGCACTCGGGTTCGGGCAGAATAACGTCCGTAAGGTGCCTGTTGATTCCGCGTTCCGCATGATTCCCTCCGAGCTTTCGCGACTGATGGCCGAGGATGCAGCGGCCGGCCGGAAGCCGTGCTGTGTTGTGCCTACGGTAGGCACAACATCGACCACGAGCATCGATCCTGTTCGCGAGACCGTGAACGTGGCGGCTCCGTACGGAGCGTGGATTCACATCGACGGGGCGTACGGTGGCTGCGCGGCGATTCTGCCGGAGTTACAGAGCATTCTCGACGGAACTGCCGAAGCTCATTCGCTCGTTGTGAACCCGCACAAGTGGTTCTTCACTCCCATCGACTGCAGCCTGCTGTTTACCGCGAGGCCGGACGTCCTCAAGCGTGCGTTCTCGCTCGTGCCGGAATACCTGAAGACTGCGCAGGACGCAGACGCCGTGAACCTGATGGACTACGGGGTACCGCTGGGCCGCCGGTTCCGCTCGCTCAAGCTCTGGTTTGTGCTGCGCAGCTTCGGGCGTCAGGGCATGGCGAGCATCATTCGTTCCCATATCGAGATGGCGCGCGAGTTCGCGGCTGCGGTGGAAACCGACGAGCGTTTTGAAGTCTGCGCGCCCGTACCTCTCTCCCTTGTGTGCTTCCGGCTGCGCGCCTCGGACGAAGCGAATCGCGAGCTTCTGGACCGGATCAACCGGACTGGCGTCGCATTCCTGTCGCACACGGTGCTGCACAACCGGTTCGTACTTCGGCTGGCGCTCGGCAATCTCCGGACCACGCGTGAGGACATCGCGCTCACGTGGGACACGAGTCGCCAGCAGGCGGAGGGCTTGATCTAGCGGTGGCAGAATCGGCGCGGCTGAGGACCACCTTGTGCGGCATACCGCTGCGCAACCCTGTGCTGGGCGCGTCAGGAACGTTCGGTTACGGAGTCGAGTTTGCCTCGGTAACGGACCTGTCCGCTATTGGCGGATTCGTGGTCAAGGGAATCTCGCGCGAGCCCATGGCCGGCAACCCCGCCCCCCGAATCTGGGAGGCGGAAGGGGGCATGATCAACTCCATCGGCCTGCAGAACGTTGGTGTCGCAGCCTTCGTCCGGGATAAGGTACCTGCACTTCGTGCGATCCCGACTCCTTATCTCGTTAACGTCTTCGGCTATGCGGTCGACGACTATGTGGAGGTCGTAC
>DASQEG010000765.1:0-6672 GCA_035633775.1 Bryobacteraceae bacterium | reverse complement strand
TTCGCCAAGCTCCCTGCCCTGACGCAACGCCGCTTCGAGCGCGGCTCTCACGCCTTCTGCTTCTGCAAGGATGCCTGCGTCATCAACGATCTCCGGTACACCGCCGACCGGCGTCGCGACTACAGGCAGCCCGGCAGCCATCGCTTCCATCAGTGCGATGGGGTGACCCTCGTAGTCTGACGCAAGCGCGAACGCATCGGCCGCCCAGAGGATCTCCGTGACATTTGTCTGCGTGCCCAGCAGATGTACGCGCTCGAGGCCTTCGAGTGCAGGGCGAAGGGATCCATCTCCCACCAGCAGCAGCCTGCAGCCCACTGGTAGCGCCTGCACGAGACGCATCGGATTCTTCTGCGGCTCAAGCCGCGCTACCGAAACGATCAGCTTGTCCTCCGGCGCGAACCCATGCCGCATACGCCATTCCGCTCCGACGTCAGGCCTGCGGCGGAACCGGTCTACATCCACCCCGTTACGGATGACCGGGGGCAGAAATTTGTAGATGCCTCCGAACGAGCGAGCGACCACACCGGAGACTGCGATGGCCTGGACGCCGCGCGTGAATGCCCGGTCGTGCACCCAGCGCCCAATCCGGTCCACTTCCTTGTCGGCGAGATTGTGCACGGTATGGACACCACGGCAGGTCGTGACAGGCCACGTGTAGCGCATCACGTACGAATGGGTGTGGATGATATGCGGGCGGAAAGCTTTGATTACTGCCCGCAACCGAGGATACATGCGTGGATCGAAACCGGGCCGCTTTCCGAGCCTCAGCACCCGAACTCCTGAAGCCTCCACCTCTGGCGCGAGATCGCCCTCTGTTGCATTGAAGAGAGTCACGACCTGACACTCGAAACGCGACCTGTCGAACCGGGACACGAGCGAAGCAACCAGGTTCTCCGCACCTGCGCGCTTAAGGGTGGCGAGGACTTCGAGGACACGAATCAAGCCGGACGTTCCTCACCACCTCGAAACGATCGCGACCACATCGAAGCGACAAGCGCCGGGAACAGCCATGTTGGCTTTCGATGTTCCCACGTCAGCGTGGCTGCCGCACACAACCACACGGACAGCACAGCCACCCAGAGCCCCCGCTGCCGTGCGGGCAGCACCCAGACCAGCAGCGCAACGCCAATCAGCCCAAGAGCGAACAACCCGAAGCCGACCACTCCTGTTTCAACGAGCACCGACACGAAGACGTTGTGCGCTACGTAAACGTGCCCGGACCTTGGTGGCACTCCGATGTACGGGCGGACAGCTTCGGGGTATGCACCAGCGCCGGCACCTCCCAGGGGCCATTGCCGCAGAGCTCGGAGACCCGTCTTCCATATCGTGGTTCGCTTGTGCAATGTGCCTCGAGTTACCTCGGTCACCGTCGTCGCGATGCGTTTTCGAGCAGGCTCAGGCGCCAGAACCGACGCACCTGCAAGCAGCAGCACCAGCATCGCCGCACCAAGCGCACGGTCAACTAACGACGTATGCCGCCAGTTGATCAGAAGCGGAAGGAACCCCAGGCCAGCGGCGATGAGACCGGTCCGCGAGGCCGTCAGCAACACGGCTGCAAGCACTACCGGAAGCGCTGCGAACCAGCGCCCACCCAGATAGACAGCAACCGGAACGCCCAGCGCCACTGTCAGAGCGAGATCATTTGGATCAAATCCGGGAGCGGCAAACCGCCGGTAGTAAGTCTCGGCGCCTTGCACGTACCGCGAAATCGTCGCCGCTGAGGCGACTGCACACCCCGCCACCCAGGCGCACAGCACGAGCCGGGTACGCTCCGGAGTATCACAGAGCACTAAGGCGATGCAAAACATCAGCAACAGCTGAACCAGTGTGACCGCACGAATCGTTGTGGCGGTCCGGTCGAGCGACCACAGAAACGTGGCGGCTGACCAGAGCACGTATGCGGTTGCGGGAATCAGTACGATGTTCGGTCGCAGCCTCTTCAGGTGCGGCAAGGACGCGACTGCAGCGGCGACGCCGAGGACCCTGGTGAGTGTGCCTAAACCGGGCAGCACGACGCTCTTCTCCCATGGCATCGTGAACACGAGCAGCAGTAGAAGGGCAAACGCAATCACAGGGCTCGCCTCAGAATGGCCAGCTGCCCCGCTGCACCGGCGAGACCTGACGCTGCCATCGCCATAGCGGCTCCGTACAATCCCCACCGGGGTACGGCACCGAAGCTGACCAAAGCGGACACAGCACACATCGCCGCGAGCACCGGCAGCTGCGGCTTGAAGGCCCTCATTGCGGACGCAGCGAAGCCGAGAGCTTGTGCTACCCATAGCGCCACACCGGCGGCGAGACACGCGACCAGCAGTGGCGCGTGTGCGGCAAACGCGGGCGAATAGATCAGCGCGAGAATCGAGCCGCCGGCCAACTCGGCCAGGAGGACACCCAAACCGCCGATCACAACCACCGACAGCAGCAGGCTGAATGTCAGCTTGCGGAAGGCTGGCCGGTTTCCCGTCTGAAACGCCGCAGCGAGACGAGTTGTGGCAGACTGCCCCAGCGCGTTCACGACAGTAGTGCCTGCCGCCACGAACGCGGTTACGGCAGCGAAGGCGCCCAACTCGCGCGATCCACCGTGGCGCTCAATTGCATATCGCGGAACATTTACGCTGAGGGAAATGAGCAGCAGTGAGAAGCCCAGGGGCAACGATGTCAGCAGCACTTTCCATGGACGGCGGGCCGGCTGGGCAGGCATGGAATCTCTCGAGCGCGGCCAGTCGATCAGGCAGAGAGTGATCAGTCGTCCGGACAGGTAGCCAGCCGACGCCGAGAGAGCATCGGCCCGGAACAGGAGTGCCGCGCCGACCAGCGCAACAGACAGAAGGGAGCGGGTCATCATTGACTGCGCCACGGAGTCGAGCCGCTCAGCTCTTTGCATGGCTCCATACAGCACATCACTTGTGTTGTCCGTGAGAATGGCGCAGCCCAGAAGCAGGACAGGCCAGCCGGCGTGAAGTGCAATGGCGAGCAGCACGGCAATGGCGGCCGCATTGGACAGATGCCGGACGCGCAGATAGTCGGTAAAGGGATGCTCGCCGGCCACATCTGTGGCGAGCAGCGTGCGGAGATTCAGGTGCGCCATCATGGCAACGGGCGCCGAGAGAGCCAGAGCGAGCGCCCATTGTCCGAGCAGTTCGGCGGAACCTGCACGCGCGAGCAGGGCCAGAACAAGCCACTGGGTGGCAGCGTTCACGAGGTTGCCCGCAGCGGTCCACACAAACCCCGAACGGAGCGATAGCCTCTGCGTGTCCACCGCCCACCATTCTAGCCGCGCAAGGATAAAACCAGCTTCTACCCGCATCGTTTTTCAAAACATCCCCGCAAATGGGGCGTAGTAACCCGCCTTTCCGGACGCACATCTTAAAGGTGCACGAGCCGTTACCAGCGCGGGACAGGAGCTGACCGAACAGCGGGACGGGAGAGGTGTGCGCGGAAGCGAGGAGATCTGTGCGCCTGATCAGCGGGATTGATACTGCAATGCCGGACGTGCGTTCCAAGTGGAATTACCACGCCCGGTGGAACCAGAACGAGCGGTTCTGGCAAGAGGATTTTCGCCAGCTCGCCGACTGCGGCTTCGATCTGCTCCGGTGGCAGGTGCCGTGGTCACTCGTAGAGCCCAGGCGTGGCGAGATGAAGTGGGAGCTGATCGATCCGAAGGTCGAACTGGCCACCAGGCTGGGACTGGAGATCTTGTATCCGATCGTGCACTTCAACATGCCGTCCTGGACTGCCGGCCGCGGAGTGCGCCACCCTGTGTACTCGCCAGCATTGCCCGACCACGTTGCCGAGTACACCGACCGCATTCTTTCCCGCTATCACTTCCGCCTGGTCATTCCCATCGTCGAAGTGCAGATGGAGGCATTCCAGCGAGGATGGCTGGGCAACTGGCAGCCGCATCAGAAGTCGCGGACGTCATATCGCCTCATCCTGAAGAACGTGATTAAAGCATTCAAGAGCTCGGCTTCGGTGGCGCACGCACACGGGGCAACCGTATTCTGCTCTGAGCCGGCTTCGGAGCTCGAGACGGTGGCCCAGCTGAGTGACTCGATCGACATCGCTGGCATTGACCTCTATCCGCACATGCATCGGCAGTGGACCGTCCTCGGGTACCTCCAGCGCTGGTCGAGGGCTGCGGGCAAGCCCCTTTGCATTAGCGAATTCGGCATCCCTGAGACGTACGATCCGACAACAGGCGTAGATGACTGCAAGCGTTTCATCCAGGCTGGCATCGATCGGCACCGGGTTGTTCAGGCCCGACAGTTGCGCCAGACTTTGCAGCGCGCCACCGCCGAAGGGATTCAGATCCCGTACGGCGGCTGGTATCCGGGAACTGGTAACATCGGCTGGGGCTCTTCACTGACGCGTGAGCGCAGGGCTCACGATTGCGATCGCGCAGGACTGGTGGACCTGGCACGCCAACCGGATGGCGTCCTGCAGCGGGTACTTTGTGAGGGACTCCTCGAAGAAGTGTTGATGCTGCGGGACGTAGGTCCTTGTCCGCAACGCTCCGTCCGCCTTGTGGACACCATTCCTGCGCCGCCGGTCCATCTGCGTGCCGAGTTGCCACAGATGCCGAACGCTCCGGCGCTCGAGGCCGCCAAGCACGCCGCGGGCGATTAGCGTTGTCTTTTCCCAGCCAGTCGGGCTGGTTGCGACACAATGAAACTATATGGCCTTTGCGTCAGTAGCTGAGGCGGTTGAGGACTTTCGCGCCGGGCGGATGCTGGTTGTGGTGGATGACGAGGATCGCGAGAACGAAGGCGATCTTACTGTCGCCGCGGAGCTGGTTACGCCCGAAGCAATCAACTTCATGGCGGTGCACGGACGCGGTCTGATTTGCCTTGCCCTCTCCCCTGAGTTGTGCGATTCTCTCGCCTTGCCGCTGATGTCGAGGAACAACACGGCGCGGTTTCAAACGGCATTCTGCGAAGCAATTGACGCCGCTCAGGGTGTCACCACCGGGATCTCGGCAGGCGATCGCGCGCACACTATCCGGGTCGCGATGGATCCGGCATCCACGCCTGCAGACCTGGCGCGCCCCGGCCACGTGTTTCCGCTGCGTGCCCGCGAAGGTGGCGTTCTGGTCCGGGCCGGCCAGACTGAAGCGGCCGTCGATCTGGCTCGCCTCGCAGGCCTGCGTGCCGGAGGAGTGATCTGCGAGATCATGAACCCCGACGGGAGCATGGCCCGGGTCCCGGAACTCCTCGAGTTCTGTTCCGCCCATGGCTTGAAGATGATCTCGGTGGCAGAACTCATCCGTTACCGGCTGGGGCATGAACGGGTGATTCGCAGGTCCGCGGAGGGCACCATTAGAACCGAGTTTGGAGAATTCCGCACCATCGCCTACGAAAGCTCGGTCGATCCGGAAACACACCTCGCGCTGGTCCGCGGCGACATACGACAGCAAGATCCTGTGCTCGTGCGGATGCATGCCCACTGCACGTTCGGCGACGTTTTCTCGTCTGCCGATTGCGATTGCCACAACACGATCAGAGGCTCGCTGCGCCGCATAGCTGAGGAGGGCGCCGGGGCGCTGGTCTACCTGCACCAGTCCAGTCCAAGCCTTCGCTATGCGCACCAACCCGATCGCACACAGATCATGCCTCATGTTCGCGGCAGTTACATCTCCGGTCCCGACGGACAGCGGAAGCTGCAGCACGAAGCCGGCATGGGCGCCCAGATCATCGCCGACCTGGGATTGCGTAAGATCCGGCTGCTCACCAATCACCCCCGCAAGATCGTGGGACTGGAAGCCTACGGGATCGAGGTAGTGGCTCAGGAGCGCGTGCCGCTGGACTGAGGCGCGCGCCTGCGGCTCCGTTCACTCCGCCGTCAGGATCCAACAGCGTAAAGCCTCGGCCACGCTCCAGGCCTGCGCTATACACCCACGCTGCGTGTAAGGAGGATCGGCATCGAAGATCTCACTGACCGTACCGATTGCGCCGTCGGCCATATGCACGTCGAAGCCATCCAGCAGCTTGCGGGCGCCCGCCTTGTCCTCCGGATGAACCTTCAGCCAGGCATCCACGAAGGGCCCGACAAGCCAGGCCCACACCGTTCCCTGATGGTATGCGGCGTCGCGCGACCGCAGGTCCCCAGAGTAGTTGGCCTTGTAGTCGGGATGGCCGGGAGCGAGTGAGCGCAGACCCACGGGAGTCACCAGCCGCTCGGAACAATTGCGCAGCACCGGCTCCCAGCGCGACTGTTCGAGCACGGGGTGCCGTGGAGAGATGCTGAGCACCTGATTGGGTCGCAGCGCAGGATCAGGTTCGCCACCTTCACCGTCGATCACGTCGTAGCAGTAGCCGCCGGCGTCATGCCAGAAGCGCTTGTTGAACGATTCGCGCACGCGCGCGGCCATGTCAGCCAGTTCGGTGGCCGGCATTGCGCCTCCAAACTCGTGCACCCATCCTTCCAGCAAACGCAGCGCGTTGTACCACAGCGCATTGATCTCGACGGCTTTGCCACGCCGCGGCGTGACGACCCAGTCATCCACCTTGGCATCCATCCACGTCAGCTGATAGCCTGGTGCACCCTGCCGCAGGAGTCCGTCCGTATCATCGACGCCGATACCGAAATGCGTTCCCTGCTGATGGTGACGAACAATCTCCACCAGCTTCGGCATCACAGCCTGCAGCGTGGCACGGTCGCCTGTGACCTCCAGGT
>DASQEG010000764.1:0-12049 GCA_035633775.1 Bryobacteraceae bacterium | reverse complement strand
CGGGCACGCTTTACGAAAGCGAGCAGTACATGGCCTTCCACCGAGGCTACTCGAGGATCTCCAGCGTGAAGCGACGGTTCAGCTTGGTTCCAACTGCGCCAAGCAAGGTTCGAATGGAACGAGCGGTGCGCCCCTGCTTTCCGATCACTTTACCTACATCGCCAGGAGAAACGCGCAGCTCGAAAACAGTCGTCTGCTCCCCTTCTACTTCGTGAACGACGACCTGGTCCGGCTGATCTACAAGCGCCTTGGCGATTTCCTCGATGAGATCCCTGGTTGCCGCCATTCGGTGAAGCATTCCCCTTCAGAAAGAGTTTAACCCTGACCAGTCATGCGCTTACCGCATAAACCGTAATCAGGAGGTGACACCGGATGGGCCGGCGGAGTGCAGCCTAGCCGACGGGCTGAGTTTCCTGAGCAGGAGCAGGAGCCGGATTCTGCTTCAGCAGCCGTGCCACAGTGTCCGATGGCTGGGCACCGTTCTTCATCCAAAAGTCGATCCGCTCACGCTTCAGGCTGACCACCTTCGGCGAGGACACAGGATTGTAGTGGCCCACTATTTCGACCGCACGGCTGTCCCGGGCACGATCCTTCTGGATCACCACCAGCCGGTAGGTCGGCTTCTTCTTGGCGCCAAAACGCGCCAGTCTGATCATCAACATTCGTACACGTCTCCTGAATCTCTGCTGCTTCCCGTCAGCCGAACAGGCCGGGGATCTTGAGTCCGGACGGGATCGGCAACTTACGGCCGCCTCCCGTAAGCCCGCCTGAGAAAGCCTTCATCATCTTGCGAGCCTGTCCGTACTGCTTGAGTAACTGGTTCACTTCCTGAACCGTGGTCCCGCTGCCACGAGCGATGCGCCGCCTGCGCGACCCGTTGATCAGCATGTGATTTCGGCGTTCGGCCGGAGTCATCGAGTCGATCATCGCCACAATGCGCGTCAGCTCGTTCTCATCGACCTTGACGTTCTTCAGTTCCTTCAACGGGCCGATCTGCGGCATCATGCCGAGCAGAGACTCAAGCGGCCCCAGCTTACGCAGCTGCCTTAACTGATCGCGGAAATCCTCGAGAGTGAACTCGTTGTCGATGAGCTTGCGCTGCATCTCCTCGGCCTTCTTTTGGTCGATGCCTTCCTGAACCTTTTCCACAAGGCTCAAAACATCGCCCATGCCGAGAATGCGGGAGGCTACGCGGTCGGGATGAAAGGGCTCAAGCGCGTCGAACTTTTCGCCCGTGCCCACAAACTTGAGCGGCTGGCCCGTGACCGTGCGGATCGAAAGCGCCGCACCGCCTCGAGCGTCACCGTCCATCTTGGTGAGAACGACGCCCGTGATGCCGAGGCGCTTGTGGAACTCTTCGGCGGAGCGCACGGCGTCCTGACCCGTCATCGCGTCGGCCACGAACAGAATTTCCGTCGGGTTCAGCAACTCCCGGAGAGCTGAAAGCTCCGACATCAGCTCGTCATCAATGTGCAGACGCCCGGCAGTGTCGACCAGCACAACGTCGCGCCCGGTTTGAGTTGCCTCACGGCGCGCCGAACGAGCCAGATCAAGAGGCTTCGTCTCGTCCGGGGATCCCTCGTAGATCGGGATCTTGACCTCACGCGAGATGACACTCAACTGCTTGCGGGCAGCCGGGCGGTAGACGTCAACCGACACGAGAAGCGGCCGATGGTCATTCTTAACCAGCCAGCGCGCCAGCTTTCCGGTACTCGTGGTTTTTCCCGATCCCTGCAGACCGACAATCATGATCGCGGTCGGGGGTTCGTTGGCGAACCGCAAGCGGGCCTGATGCGTGCCGAGAACGCGTACCAGCTCGTCGTGAACGATCTTGACGACCTGCTGGCCTGGTGAGAGTGCCGTGAGAACTTCCTGTCCGGTGGCCCTTTCCCTTACGCTGCCAATCAGTTCCTTGACAACCTTGAAGTGAACGTCAGCTTCAAGCAGAGCGACACGGATCTCCCGCAGTGCGGCATCCATGTTCTCCGCCGAGAGTTTGCCTTCGCCGCGCAGGTTCTTAAAAACGCGCTGCAGCTTGTCCGAAAGATTGTCAAACATTGCCGGGTGTAGACGTACTGCGGCACCGGAGAGGTGAGAGGCAGCCTCTCCATTATAGGGTATGGACAGCTCTGGGCGGGAGTGCTTCGGCAACGGCTAGTGATACTGTCCGTTCATGCGCCTCTTTGCAGCGCTTTGTCTCGCGGCATGAACAAGCTCACCGCCACCGCCCGATGATGCGGCACCCCGTCATCCTGCTGGCTGTCACCCTGGCGGTGTTCGCGCCGTCGCTGGTAGCGCCCTTCCACTTCGACGACCTCGCGTTGTTTGCCGACCCGGTGATCACGTCTCCTTCAGGGTGGTGGTTCGTCTGGCGCCCGCTGCAGACCCGGCCGCTCACATGGTTCACGTTCTGGCTGAACTACCAGGCAGGCGGCGAAGATCCGGTGGGCTATCACGCGGTGAATGTGCTCCTGCACTCGACCGCCGTTGCGCTGGTCTACCGGCTGCTCGCACGCCTCGCGACTCCGGAGGTGGCGCTGACCGCTGCGGCTCTTTTTGCCCTGCATCCGGTCCAAACCGAGCCCGTGGCGTACATCTATGCGCGCGCAACCGTTCTGTCCACGATCTTTTGCCTCCTGTCTGCCAGCTCATGGCTCGACGCTCACTGGCCGCGTGCGATTGGTTTTTTTGCATTTGCGCTGATGAGCAAAGAAGAATGCGTGGCCGTACCGTTCGTACTGCTCCTCCTCCGCCGAGCGTGGCTTCCGTTCGCCGTGACGGTCGGGTTGTCGCTCGCTGCCGGATTGCGCGTCATGGCGGCGATCGATATCCTGCAGGTCACCGGTGCTGGCCAACGCTCTGCGGTCTCAGCCATCGACTACGCGGCAACCCAGGGGACTGTGATCCTCCGCTACGTGCGATTGCTGGTGATTCCGTACGGGTTCACATGTGATCCGTACATTCAGGTGGTGCGCGGCTGGCCGGCGGTGCTGTCGTGGTCAGCTGTACTGCTGGTGACAGCTGCGATAGTCAGGTACCACCGGCACGGATGGTGGTTCCTTGCCGGACTGGTCCTTCTTCTGCCAAGCTCCAGCATCTTTCCGGCGGAGGACCTCGCAGCGGACAGGAGAATGTACCTTCCCATGGTGGCGCTGGCCGGATTCGCCGCCCTTGCGATTCCTGAGCATCGCAGAATGCCAGTCACGGCCGCAGCTTGTGGAGTGCTCGCAATGCTCACGCTCGGTCGGGTCTACGTCTGGCAGTCTGAAGAGCGACTCTGGGCCGAAGCCCTGCGGCGTGCACCGGAGAAGGTTCGACCATACATCATGCTGGCCCGCGTGTCTGAAGATGCTGAGGCGCTTCGCTTATTGGAAGAACTTTGTCGCAGAGCACCACGGGATCACCGAGCGTGGTTCGAGCTGGGCATCCGAAGGCTCGCGGCCCACGAACCGGAACTCGCTGTCGATGCGCTCCGCAAAGCCCTGACACTCGGCCCGCCTGACGCGGGAGCTCGACTGCAGCTCGGTGCAGCGCTGCTCGCAAGCGGCCGGACAGAGGAGGCGATCACGGAGTTCAGACACTCGCTTGATGTCGATCCATGTTCGACGGAAGCGCGCGGTGCGCTGGAGAGGCTCGGCGTGACCGCTCCCGTTCTCGTTCCGGAGCCTACTTGCCCACAACCTTCCGGGACCGCATCAGGCACAGGGCGGCTGCACTGACAAGTACCAGAACACCCGTCACCGGCTCAGGAACTGCCGTGATCACGTTTGTTGCGGAGAGTTCAACTCCAGACGGAAAGCTGAAGGAGCCGAACGAGAAGCTGCCTCCATAGGAAAACGTGAAGGACGTGCGAGGGCTAATGTTGCGAACGAGTACCGGAGTGAGCGCACCTGCCGGGCTGATTGGCTGGTGCACGAAGGACGTACCCATATATAGATACCCCGGCGTGACCGACAAGATCGAGGGCAAAACGCCGCCATAGCCCAACTCCAAACCGTAGCGATTGCCGAAAAGGACAGCCGAGTTTTCCGGGCTGAGAGTCGCGTTCATGTCGGCCGTTGTTTCGTCGTGGCCCGATATCAGGAATTGCCAGTCCGTGTACGATTCCGTGTCGTAGTCGAAAGAGAACCAGCCCTCCACCGCGACGCCCTGCAGAGGCTGACTCCAGGGCAGCGGCGCCAGACTCGTTGCGGGTACCTGCCATGTAACGGGAGCTGCCGCGCAGGCGGTCACCAGCAACATAAAGAAAAAAACGGAGCGCAGCGTTCGGAGCTTCATACAGCCCTCCTCGTTCAGGCATAGTACCACCGTTACAGGAGCGGCGAACGAGGATTCTTTGAGAGAACTTATGGGTTGATCAGCCGATGCAGGTCGAGCGACGGGGCTGCGATTCCGGCAGCCGTCAGCATCACATGCACCTGACCCCGATGATGTGTCTGGTGATTGAAGAAGTGCGCTGCTGCCATGCCGGCCTGATCCACACAGGCGACTCCTCTGCTGTTGGTGTACTTCAGCTCTGCGGAGACAAACGCGGGTTCTGCGTCGGCGAAGAAGGTCTCAATTCTCTGGTCTTCTTCCACACGGGCGGCGCGCAGTTCGAAAAAGTCGTCGTACAGGACCGTGTCGAGGGGCGGCGTGGTCGCTCCCCCGCCTTCGAAACGGGCCATCCAGATCCTATCGCCAAGAAGGATATGGTTCAACAGAGCGTGGATACTGCCGAACGACACGGTTCGCTGCTGCCGCCGTCCGACGTCGGAGAGCAATGCGCAGCATTCGTACAAACGCTCATTTGCGAGCCTGTTATAGCGCGCCATCATGCGCCAGTGATGCGCCAGATCCATGATCTGAGTATCTCGTGAAGCTTTGAGGATTCAGGTGGTGATTGCAAACAGGGATGTTTGCGCGGAGGGGGAAGTCAGAAGGGCGGGCTACTGCCCGCCCTGCCTGCAAACTAGAGAGAACCCAAGCCCGGAATCTCGCGCTCCGGTACATAATCGAGGTCATCCGCCGGCTCGATCACCGGTTCCGCGGGGCCGTTCAGCGCGCGATCCTGCTTGCGCTGTTCGCGCCGCGCCTGTTTTTCCATCTGCTTTTCTTTGCGCTGCTGCTCTTTCTGGCGCTTTTGAAATGTCTGCGGTCCACGACCTGCCATCCGAGTCCTCCTCTCCAACCAACACGGCCTCAGCTCAGCGCCGCTGCACGCCTTGCCCTCCGGGCACGCTTTATCTTCGACTAGAAGGCTACGCGGCCCGGCGCTCGGGATGTGTATACCTGCTGGTGGAGACTGAAAGCGGACCGGAATCGGCCAAGGACAACCTTAGTGTAGCAGGTCTTCGGCCAAAGGCCTAAGCACCGCGCCTCGAATTAGGCCTTGGCGGGCGGGCAAGCCTTAAGATGCCTTACAGTTGCGTAGTTGGGCGGTGAGCGGAGCCAGCTCTGGCCTGGGCCTGCGGCAAAGGGAGAGTGAAGGAGAAGATCGAACCTTCTCCGAACGTCGATTCTGCCCAAATCCTTCCACCGTGCCGCTCAACGATGGTCTGGCACAGCGCCAGGCCGATGCCGGTGCCCGGATATGCTTCGCGACCGTGCAGCCGTTTGAAAATTCCGAAGACCTGCCGCAGGTACTCGGGTGGAATGCCGATGCCGTTGTCATGGACGCTGAACCGCCACTCCACGTCGAACTTGCTGACCGCGATGTGAATTGCCGGAGTCCGCTCGCGATCCCGATATTTAAGGGCGTTGCTGAGGAGATTCTGAAAAAGCTGGACCATCAGGGTGTGCTCGGCTACGACAACCGGCAGAGGATTGTGCGAGATCTCAGCTCCGGATTCCGCAATCGCGGTACTCAAGTGAGAGAGGACGCTGGCGAGAACATGTTCCAAATCTACAGGGGTTGTTGGCTCCGTTGGCGTTTCACTCGCATTCCAGTAATCGCGAAGACCCGCGAGAAGGGCTTCCACCCGGCGAGCTCCGTCCACTGCGTATCCAATGAACCGGGCACCCTCGGCATCGATCTGACCCCGGTAGTGTCGTTCAAGCAACTGAGTAAAACTCACGACCATCCGGAGTGGCTCTTGCAAGTCGTGACTGGCTGCCCAGGCAAACTGCTTCAAATCGAAGTTCGCTCGCGCAAGCCGGTGTTCGCTCCTCTTGTGGTCCTCGATATCGGCGCTCATCCCGAACCACAGCAGGCCCTGACCCGAGGAGTCGCGCGCCGGCAGGGCTCGCGAAAGGTGCCATCGGTACAGACCATCGTGGCGCCGGTACCGACACTCGAGCTCCAGAGGCGACTGGTGAAGTCGAGCGTCCTCCCACGCTTGCAGCCAGCGTGCTGTGTCTTCGGGATGCACGGCACTTATCCACCCTAAGCCTCTGGATTCCTCCTCAGACATCCCGGTGTAAGCCGACCAACTGTGGTTGAGATACACAGCTGCACCGTCTGACGCACAGACCCACACCAATGCAGGAGCAGCATCGATCAGCGTACGCGCGCGAGCCTCGCTCTGACGAAGAGCTTCCTCCGCCCGCTTGCGTTCATGAACGGACACGGCCGACGCAATCAGGTGCGTGATGCGCCCGTGGTCGTCGTGCATCGGTGCGCAGATGAAGTCAACAGTGATGAGAGCGTCACCCGTCCTCTGATCGATATCGAAACGGGACGACTCCCCGCTTCGCGCCCGGTCGATTGCAGCGCGGATCCGCTCCTGGGCTTCCGCTGAGTAACTCCACCAGAATGTATCCCACAGCGGACGACCGAGAACAGCTGGTCGGCTCACTCCAGCCGAGTCGAGAGGTGCGCGGCTGACCTCTACGAGTGTCCCGTCCGGGGTCATGACGCCGACGAATACAAACAGGGAATCCAGCACGTTTCGCAGGTGCTGTTCGCTACTGCGAAGCCGGTCCTCAGCGCGCTTCCGTTCACTAATATCGCTGATGAATGCGATCGAAAGCGTGCCGTCCTGGTCCGTAATCGAGCTGAGGCTTACTTCTACGGGAAACGTCGTGCCGTCCTTGCGCCGCGCTGTCAAATCCATCCCGATGCCCATCGGACGGGGGTGGGGCCTGGAGGTGTAGCTTCCACGGTGCGCACGATGCTGCTCGCGAATGGCCTCGGGGAGCAACGTTTCCAGTTGAGAGCCGATCAGGTCCTCACGGGAATATCCAAACATTTGCTCAACCGCAACGTTCGCGATCCGGATGGTGCCGGTGCTGTCCACACCGATAATCGCCTGAGCTGCGGATTCCAGCAGCGCGCGTGTGGTCGCCTCGCTTCGCTCAAGAGCGGTGACGTACCGGTGCCGCTTCGTATCGTCGCGAGTGACCTTCGAGAATCCGCGAAGTCTGCCAGCCGCATCGAGAAGCGCAGTGATCGTGACCTCGGCCCAGAATCGGCTGCCGTCCCGGCGGACCCGCCATCCTTCGTCAACGGCAGAGCCTGCGTCGCGCGCTCGCCGCAGAAGCGCTTCGGGGTAGCCTTCCTGAACCGCTTCCGGCGGGTAGAAGATCGAGAAGTGGATGCCGATAGCTTCGGCTGCCGTGTAGCCCTTGAGACGTTCCGCACCCGAGTTCCAGCTCTGCACGTGTCCGTAACGATCGAGCGAAAAGATGGCTAGATCGGCTGCACCTTCGACGAGCAAACGCAGATGCTCAACCCTGCGTTCTGTTTCGAGCTGCTGGTTCTGCAAACGTCCTGTGAGCACGCTAATGCCGCCACCGAGGACCGCAAAAACCGTGATCCGCAAGACGTCTGTGGCGGGCCATTGTTCACTGCCCGCCCGCTCCGCCTCGATCAGCCCTGTCCCGGCCACCAGGCTCAGCGCGGTAGTAATAAGACCAGCGGGCAGACCTCCGCGTGAAGCAGAGATCATAACGGCAAATGGAAAAAGCAGAAATACGGGGGTTGGGCCCAACCACGAATTAAGCAGCGACCGCGCCAGCAATACGCCACCAACGCAGGAAACAGGAACGAGAATCAGGCGGACAAAGGTGGAAAGTACGGAAGCCTGAGCAATCCGCAACGATCGATCTTGCCTAAGAGGCCCGCCGGTTACCTGGTCTTCCCTGCGAGCCGGTGCGTGGGATGCCAAAAGGTTCTCCGCGAGAATTAAATCTTATCAGCTATTTTGGCGTTTTGGGCAAAAACTACCACGCGGGGCTATCATCTTAAGCAACGGGTGCTTTCCGGATTACGGGGTCTTTACAATAGCGCGGCGCACTGGAGGCGGCGCGAGCGCCGTGGCGCGCGGCTCCGGCGTGCGCTCAGCTGCAGGTTTTTGTGTGTCATCGGAATTCTTTCGTTCCGTGCGTGGAGCACGCAGGCGGGCGGCAGCCTTTTCCTTTGCACGTTCGTCGATCGCAATCCGATTGTCAACCTTGAGCGCCCCGGCGGACTTCGCCATGCGTGTAGCCGCACCTTTGTGCTGGATTATTCCCGTTTTCCCGGTCCAGATGGCTGTTCCGTTCTGTACCCGGACATTGAAGCCGTTTACTGCGATTTTTGATCTTGACAAACGAGCCCGAATCTCCGCCTCGATTGCCGCGTCGGATTTCGCCAGGGCTGGCGCTGCGCAACCGAGTGCCAGGAAAAGCAGGAAAAATACCAATAGCCGCATGACTGAATGGTCGCGGCAAAAGCACAAAGTTCTCAGTGCCGAAAGTGGCGCGTACCGGTAAATACCATCGCGAGCCCGAGACGGTCGGCAGCGGCGATGACTTCCTCGTCCCGCACTGACCCACCGGGCTGAATCACGGCCGTGATCCCGTGGCGCGCCGCTTCCTCCACCCCGTCCGGGAAGGGAAAAAATGCGTCGGAAGCCAGCACCGTTCCAGCCAGCGGCAGCACGGCTTTCATAGCCCCGACCTTCACGGAATCCACCCGGCTCATCTGTCCCGCTCCGACGCTCACCGACTGACCGGTCCGGGCATAAACGATTGCATTCGACTTGACGTGCTTGCACACCTTCCAGCCGAACTCAAGAGCCCGCCATTCCCGGTCGTCCGGTTGACGCTGCGTGACCACCTTGACCGCGCTTCCGTCCGGAAGACCGGGGTTATCGAGCGTTTGGGCCAGGAATCCACCGGAGATCGACTTGATGGCCAGTTCATCGGCGGCACGACTCAGCTCGAGAACGCGGAGGTTCTTTCTGCCCTGCAACAGTGCGAGCGCCTGGGGTGAGTACCCCGGAGCAGCTATCGCTTCGATGAAGGTCTTCGTGATTTCACTGGCTGTCTCTTCATCTACAGCTTCGTTGAAGGCCAGAACGCCGCCGAACGCGGAAACCGGATCCGCTTCGAAAGCTTTGCGATAGGATTCGGCAAGTGTGGCCTGCTCCGCGCACCCACATGGATTTGTGTGCTTGATGATGGCAGCTGCCGGCCTTCGAAATTCGCTGACCAGTTGCCAGGCCGCGTCAAGGTCGACGAGGTTGTTGTAGGAAAGCTCCTTGCCATGCAGTTGCCGGGCGCCTGCAACTCCGCCGCCCCCGGTCGTATACAGGCCGGCCTTCTGATGCGGGTTCTCGCCATACCGTAACGCCATGGCGCGCGGAGCAGCAACTGTAAGCACCTCCGGCAGCTCGGACGTGCGGTCCACGAAGGTACCCATCTCCATCTCAAGACTGGCCAGTCGCGCTGTAATCGCGCGGTCGTACGCGGCAGTAACGGCGAAGGCCTTCTTTGCAAGCACCCAGCAGAACGACGCTGGCAGACAGCGATTACCGCTTTGGAGTTCGCTAAGGATAGCCGGATAGTCGGCCGGATGCACCACAACGGCGACGTCCTGCCAATTCTTCGCTGCGGCTCGAATCATCGTCGGTCCACCGATGTCGATGTTCTCGATGAGTTCCTCCACGGTCGCGCCCTCACGAGCAGCCACTGCCTCGAACGCATAAAGGTTTACGACAACCATATCCACTGTGGGAATGCCATGCTCGGCAATCGCAGCCATATGCTCCGAGTTGGCACGCATGGCGAGCACGCCACCTGCAATGCGCGGGTGAATCGTCTTCACCCGCCCATCCAGCATTTCGGGGAATCCCGTGACCTCGGAGACGTCGCGCACTGGCACACCCGCATTGCGTATTGCCGAAGCAGTTCCGCCCGTCGACACAATCTCGATGCCTAGTCTGTGCAGACCGGCGGCGAAATCGGCGACACCGGCCTTATCGGTCACGCTGATGAGAGCGCGCTGAATTGTGGGCATGGAACTCACCATTCTGGCACGCTATCGCTCATCGTCCTCCACCTCAATGCCCATGGGAGTGAACACCGCAGCGCGGGTTCCGGGATATGGTGTATTCCAGCCGCGCACCTGTCCCCAGAGAATTCGGTTCAGCCGTCCGGTGGGGGCCGCATCTGGAACTCCGAAGCGCATCCTGGCAGACGCAAGGGCCGCCTCGCGCGCTTTCCCCCGCAACGCTTTCACAGGTGGGTTGCGCTCGAACAGAGACTGCTCAGGCCTCTCCGCCTGAAACGGCTGCAGGTCGGGAACGTCCGTGAAGCTCAGGCGCATGTCGCTGGCAATGAGGTCGAACAGCGACATAGTGGGGAGACCGAGAATCAGCTCTATCGTCTTCACCATGCTCTGCGTTGAGTAGAAGGTTGAATCGACGTGTCGGCGCTTCACGTAAGGGCTGATTGCAAGTGCCACGGTGCGGTGCCCGTCGACGTGATCGACGCCGTTCTGCGCATCATCCTCGATGACGAAGATCGCCATCTTCGGCCAGAAACGGCTTTGGCTTAAGGCCTCCACGATCTGCCCCAGCGCATAGTCATTGTCAGCAACCATGGCCTTCGCAGTCGAGGAGCCTGCGCGCGCGCCTTCGGTGTGATCGCTCGGAAGCTGGATCATGGTGAGGTTCGGCATCGTGCCACGCTTCTCCATGTCACGAAACTCTTCAAGGAAGATGCTGGCGCGCACTACGTCGGGAACGCCACGGTTGTAGCTGGGAAACTGACGTGCGATGACACCGTCGAGCGACGGTATCGGCGACTTAACGCTCCACTCCTTCGAGAAGCTTGTGCCGCCCTCACTCCAGCGCTTCAGCATGGCGTGGCGGTTAACGGGCACACGCATCGCGGGCACATACTCGCCGTAGACTCGCACAGTCTTTCTGCGCGCGAGCGCGTAATCCCAAAGGAAGCCGCTGGATGCATACGCTATGGGATCACTGCCGTCGTAAGGGTAACTGCGTCCGATGTAACCGGGCCAGAGACAGTAAGAGGTCTCGGTGGCCTGCGTGATCCACTGATGGCCATCCGCACTGTTCCCTCCGGTTGCGTAGAAGTTGTCCAGCACGACAAACTCTTCAGCGAGCTTGTGCTGGTTGGGAGTAACATCACGCCCGAACATGACAAGGGATCGGTCGCCGTTCCCGTGTGGAAGCGCACCGAGAACCTGATCGTAAGTCCGGTTTTCTTTGATGATGAAGACCACATGCTCGATCAATGAGGCCTCGCCGGCTCGCTGTGGAATAGCGCGAGCAGGAGCCTGACTCCGAGGCGCCAGGGCAATCGGCGGACGAGCACCACTGCCGGCGAGCTGGATCCGGTTGTTCTCCGCGACTGCCGTCGAGTAGCTCGCCAGTTGCGCTGCATCCGGGATATCCAGCACGTGAACGGTGCCGCGATACGAGTGCACAAAACGGTGTTTGGGAGTCTCACGCCAGCCGGAACCCACCCCCAGGAGGGCCGTGACAGCGAGCTTCCTGCCGTCCGGGCTTAGTGCGAGAGCGTTCGGATACCACGATGTCGGAATCAAACCTTCGACGCGGCCGCTTGCAGCATCGAGCACGGCTACGGCATTGATGCCGCCGCAAGCCGCAAACAGGCGCTTGCCGTCGGCCGAAAGAACAAGCGCCGTCGGCGCGACGCCCGGCGTCTTCTCATGGAACGGCTGCAGCTGAATCGTGGAAACGACTCGATTCGCGGCAGTATCGATGACAGATATCGAATCGCTGTTGCTGTTGGCGACGTACAGCCTCTGCCGTTGTTCATCGAGCGCGAGCGCCGTCGGATGCAGCCCGACGGCTACGGTGTGCGTTGCGGTGCC
>DASQEG010000763.1:0-6885 GCA_035633775.1 Bryobacteraceae bacterium | reverse complement strand
TAGTGATCGACAGGGGAGCTTGAAAGAAGCAGAAGGACGGCCGCGGCGATCACTGAAGCATGCCTCCTTTCCTGAGCGAGTAATAACGATTCCCTATCACATCCTGAAACCGGTCTTTGTGGCCATCGGGCCATTGCACCTCCAGGAGCTGCGCAGCCTTGAAAGTACCGAGGCCGAGTATCTCGCGAGGATCATGCGCTGAAAGGTAGCTGCCGCCTGCCGTTTTCAGGCGCGAACGGCGCTGACTACCTGCTGTCCAGCGGATGATCGCTCCTGTGGCGTTCCCCTTCAGGTGCAGACCGAGCCAGCCATTGTCGAAGGCGCCGGTGTGTCGCAAAATGAGCGGAGCTTCGTGATTGTTCGCAATTACGAGATCGGTGTACCCATCGTTGTTAAGGTCGCCGGTGGAGAGACCCCGGGCGGGGAAGTCCCTCGTGAAGGCGTCACCCGCGCCCGGTCCAAGGCTCCTGAACTTGCCCGGAGAAGTCTGCTCGAACAACAGAATTGGCTCTTTATGTTTGAGTGTGCTCGAGAGCTTCTCGATGAGGTCGTCGGGGTGACCATTGCAGACCACCAGGTCGTCGTCCCCGTCGTGATCGAAGTCGAAGAATTTGACGCCCCAGCCGCTGTACATTTGAGTGGCGGTCGCAATGCCTGTCGGACCAGCGTCATCGGAAAATGTGTTGTCTCGAAGGTTGCGGTAGATCGAGAACATCTCCCGGTTGAAGTTTGCAACAAACAGATCCTGCCAGCCATCGCTGTTGTAATCGGCAGCGTCAACGCCCATGCCAGAACGCGCCGCTCCGTCGCGGTTGTACGCAACTCCTGCATCCAGCCCGATCTCTTCGAAGCTGCCGTTTTGCTTGTTGACGAACAGAAAATTTGGAACGGAGTCATTGGCGACGAAGAGATCCAGCCAGCCATCGTTGTTGATGTCTGTCGCCACTGCACCGAACGTCTTTCCGTTGTGCTTCGCAATTCCTGAGGCAGTGCTGACGTCTGTGAAGGTGCCATCCCCGTTATTGCGGTACAGACGGCTCGGTTGAGGATCGTAGGCAAGGGGATAACAGTAGTGCGGCTCGCCGCCCTGCGTGCAGTCGCGCTCCAGCTCTTTGCTGTACTTTACGAAATGCCCGACGAAAACGTCATCGGTGCCATTGCGATCGTAGTCGAACCAGACCGCGACGGTGTAGAGCCCGTGACTGTCAAGCCCGGCTTCGGCAGTTACGTCGGTGAACTTTCCGTTTCGGTCGTTCCGATAAAGAACATTACGTCCGTAGTTGGTGACGAAGAGGTCAGTCCATCCATCGCCGTTGAAATCGCACGTGCTGACGCCGATGCCGTAGTCGCGCCCGGGGACTCCTGCCTTTTCGGTCACATCCGTACAGGTGCCGTTGCCGTTGTTTCGATAAAGGGCGTTCCGCAGAGGCTTCGAAGGCTTATAGATATCGGCAGGACCGCTGTTCACGAAGTACAGGTCCATGCTCCCGTCGTTATCGAAGTCCAGCACGGCCGCGCCAGGGCCCATCGATTCCGGCAGGTATCGGCGAGGTGACCGTCCGCTGTCGTGGACGAAATGCACTCCTGTCTTTGCAGGGGTAAGAGTTTCATAAATGCCACGGCCCCCGTTCGGCATCGATAATAGCGCGATGAGAACGAGGGCCGTGCGCACTACAGAACTACTTTACGTTAGAACTGGAACCGGGCGACAATCTGACCCGAACGCGGGCGGAAGTCGCCGGGGAAGCCGGCAGGGTTGATACGGCCGAACCCTGCGATTGGGACGCCGTTTTCGGATCGCTGCGTTGCCAGGGCATTGCCGCTCTCCGGGTCGCTGAAGTAGCGGCGGTTAAAGATGTTGAAGAACTCAGCACGAATGCTGAAGAACATCCCCCGCTCGTTCATACGGAAGCTCTTGCCAAGGCTCATTTGCTCGCTGTACCGGCGCTGAGTCCGGTAGTCGGAGTAGTAAGCGGCGGCGGTCCCCCACTGACCAGGAGCTGGGTCGGACCATGCGTTGCGGTTCAGAATGAACTCCGCATTCGGATCGTAGCAGTGGCAGTTGGGGTCCTTCAGGAACAGCGGCTCGCCGGGGACACGGTTTGCGAAGGTGCTCTGGAACACATAGTCGTTCATGCGGTTCTGCGCGACGGGAACGCGAATCGGCGTGCCGCTCGCGTAACGCATAATGCCGCCCAGCGTCCAGCCGCCGACGACGTGGCGGACAAAGCGGTTCGACGTGAACGTCGGAACCTGGTAGTTGTAGGCAACCACCAGCACATGCGGCTGGTCCGAACGCGACAGCGTCTTCTGAATCTCGCGATTGAAGACATTATTGGTCGGAACTACTGAGCCGTCCTGATCCTCGGTCGTGGTTAGGGTCTTGGACCAGGTGTAGGCCACGCTGAAGTCAAGGCCGTACGAATAGCGCTTCGTCAGCTTCATCTGCAGCGAGTCGTACCAGCTGTTGCCCAGCGGCGCCCAAAGGCTCCCAACAGTACCGAACTGCGGAAACGGTCGCAGTGCCTGCGCAACCGTAGATGTGACAGGGAATCCCCGATAGGGCGGGCGATTGAAGCCGCGCGAGGCAGCGAGCGGCGAATCGAGCCGCGACGCCAGCAGCTGCAGGTCGGCAGGGTTGTTGAGGCTGAGCCCGAACGATTGCAGCCGATCTTCGGAGATGGCGTTGTAGTTCAGCAGCCCGTCGCCGCGGAACCACGCACCGCGGTTCCCGACATACGCGGCTTCGACAACGAGGTTGTTCGTCAGCTCGCGCTGCAGGCTGACGTTCCACTGATTTACACGGGGCGGACGGCCGCCGTTGCGGTCGATATGGGCGGTGGCGTTCACGATGCGGCCAGGGGTGACCAGCAGACCGGGGTCGTAGCTCGCAGCCAGCAGTGCAGCCGGATCGTAGCGCAAGCCCTGCTGCAGGACGATGCCGGGCTCACCGAACGCCGGCGAGTTGAACGGGATGGAGTTGAAGCCCATGCCTTGCGAGTTGCCGCCGCCGATGTAGTTGAAGCCTGTAAGCTGGCCGTAGCTGATGCCCCAACCCGCACGGAGCACGGTCTTGTCGTTGATATGATATGCGGCTCCAAGCCGCGGCGCGATGCCGTACGGATAGGTATCCGCGAAATCGCAATCGCAGCGTCCAGGCCCTGAACCGGCGTAAATCGTCGCACCGGGCAGTCCTCCAGCATTCGGGTTGGGAACGGTCGGAGCGAACATGCTGGTCCGGCGATGCAGTTCGACTGCAGCCGGCTGCAGGTCGTAGCGGATGCCGAGATCGAGGGTCAGGCGACGGCTCACCTTCCATGTATCCTGCACGAAGAATCCCCAGGCCGTGCGGCGGTACTGCGGATCCTGCGGGTTTGCGATGCTTCCGCTCTGGGCGAGACCCAGCAGGAAGCTGGCGTAATTATGGCCCAGCACACCACCCTGCAGGTTCTGTCCCTGGGTGGACGGCAGCGTTGTCTGGTCGCCACTAAACTGAAAATCTCCCGCTACACCGTTGGTATTCGCGTTGGTGAAGGTGTCGACCCGCCATTCGCCCCCGGCCTTATACGTGTGATTGCCGCGGACGCTTGTGACGCTCGCGACGGCGGTCGGTTTGTCCTGTGTATACAGATTCCGGTTTGTCGGGCCGATGTCGCTGCCGCCGACGTTCAGTCCGCCGAAAGCATTACTCAGCTCGCGGATGCGCGGAAAACCGGAGCCAAACAAACCAGTAAGACCAAGCTGCGACGTGGCGTCATAGTCCAGAATGTTCTCGGGTGCGCTGTCCGGATTCCTGTACCGCTGATATCCCGCACCGAGGTGAAGCAGCGTCGTGGGCGTCAGACTGTGATCGTAGTTCACGCGGACAGTCTGGCTCCGAATGATCTGATCGCGACGCCGGGAGATGGGGTCAGGCAGCCCGTCCAGTCCATTATCCTTATCGGTCCTCATGCGCGACCAGTAGAAGGACATCTTGGAACTCGTCGTAAAGCTATGGTCGATCTTGACGCTGGGAATGTCCTGAATCTTCCGGTACGGCGCGGTACGAACGAAATTGTTCACCAGACCCGCACGTGTGGGAGATGGAATGAGCGACTGAACCTTTAGGGCAACAGGATCGAGGCGGCTGGTCGGGATGCGATTTCCGGGAAACGGATCGCGCACGACCTGGCCGTTGACCTCACGGGTTGTAGCCGGGTCGTAGATCGTGCCTTCGATGATGGGACGGCCGAGAGGATCTGTACCCAGCGTGCGTCCTGTCAGCGCCGCGCTGAAGTCACCGTTGCGAAAGGCTTCGGTTGGAACAGTGCCGTCACCCAGGTTCTGAGTCGCGCGATCGCGGAACATCTCGAAATTGGCGAAGAAGAACGTCCTGTCCCGGCCGTTATAGAGCTTGGGCAGGATCACCGGGCCACCGACGCTGCCACCGAAGTTGTGGCGGCGCTGTTTCGGCCGATCGTAATTCCCAAACGGCTGGCCCGCGCCGAGCTTCTCGTGCGCGAAGTACTCGTAGGCGCTGCCGTGGAACTGGTTGGTGCCCGAACGGGATGTGAAGTTAAACAATCCGCCACTGACCTGGCCGAACTCGGCCGAGAAGTTACTCGTTTGGAGCGTGAACTCCTGAATGGCTTCAACGGATGGCTGGGATTCGTCCGACACGCGCGGGTTGAGGGCACTTGTGGTGTCCTGGCCTTCAAAGATGATGCGGAAAGTATTTCCGGGGGCGCCGTTTACTCGAATGTCGTTCCAACCGCCGATGCTTGCTCCTGGGGAGAGCTGAACGAATGAGAGCGGGTTGCGGACGGCTCCGGCGCCGATCGCGAAGTTGATCGGCAGCTGGTTAATAGTCTCGCCGCTGATGGTGGTGCTTTGCTCAGCGCTTTCAGTTTTCAACAGCGGTGCGTCTGCCGAGACGTTGACGACCTCCGCAGTCGAGCCGATCTGCAGCACGATGTCGATGCGCGCCGATTGCGCGACCTGCACCGTTATGCCGGTCTGGATGTATTTGCGGAATCCCGTATGCTCGACGGTCATGTTGTACACACCGGCGGGAACCGAAGGGATAGTATAGTTTCCCGTGCTGGTGGTCTCAGTGCGAAACTGAACACCCGTTTCCGGATTTTCAGCTGTAATGCTTACGCCGGGAACCAGTGCTCCGGCCGGGTCACTTACGGTTCCTGTGATGGTGCCGCGGTCGCTTTGCGCGAGCGTGACGCTTGCACAAAGACATAGAAGGGCTAGCGTTTTGAACGGGGACAAACGTGGATCTCCTCACCAAAGCCTTGCTGGGCTACACTGTCGGGTTAGTTAACAATATCACAGGTGATTCGGCGACCCGGAGCACCAGTCGCAGGCGAAGCACCAAGCGGACGTGGAGCATTGAAGCTCAAGATCGATGCAGAGTCTGACTAGCGTTGGTCTCGAACACAGTCGAGCAGATCTTTGCCGATCGCCAGAAAGGCATCCAGATCCTGCGGCTTAGTGATGTAGCAGTCGGCCTGTGCCGCTTTCGTCACAAGAACATCGCGGGGCGATGAGCTGACGACGGCCACCGCAACCTCCGACAACTCCGGAGTGCCGCGGATGAGGTCCAGAACTTCAACGCCATCGCGCCCAGGGATGTTCAGATCGAGCACAACGAGGTCCGGCATGGTATCGCCGTACGCACGATCGCGGAAGTACCGGAATGCCGTGTCTCCGTCGTCGAGGACGGTCACCTCGCAGGGTGCCTCCAACCGTAGCGCTTCCCGGATCAGGAACACGTCTCCGGCGTTATCTTCGACCAGAACGACGTGGCAAGTTGCGTGCTCCACTACGCTGACTTAACCGTATCCGGGACGGTGAAATGAAACGCCGCGCCATAGCCCGGCTCCGACTCCACCCAGATACGGCCTCCGTAATGAGTGACGATGCGTTCGCAAATCGCAAGTCCAATGCCGTTGCCCGGAACATCCCGTCCGTGAAGACGCTTAAAGACGCGGAAGATGCGCTGGTGGTGCTCGCTCGAAATCCCCGGACCGTTATCACGAACCACAAACATCCAGTCACACCCTTGTCGCTGGGCTGAGACGTGAACGCGAGGGATGTCCGTCCCACGATACTTGAGCGCGTTGGACACGAGATTTTGCAGCAGTTGCACGAGGTGCGTATGATGAACGCCGACCTCGGGCAGCGAATCGTAGGTGACTTGCGCGTGGGACACTTCAATCGCCGTGCGAAGGTTCTGAATGACTTCCTCAAAAGCCGCAGCTGCGTCAGCCTCGGCACCACTGCCCTCACGCTCATCCGTAGCCCGTGTGTACGAAAGCAGATCCTGAATGAGGTTCTGCATTCTCCGGGCGCCTTCCACCGTCAGCTGCATGAATTCATCTGCCTGCCGATCCAGCCGTCCTGCGTAGTTGCGCGCCAGCAGCTGCGTGTACACGGCCAAATTACGTACGGGCTCCTGCAAGTCGTGAGCAGCAGCGTACGCGAATTGTTCCAGAGCGGCATTCGCGCGCCGGAGAGCGTTCTCCATGCTCTTCCGCTCCGAGATATCGAGCAGCGCGGCGACGCTTCCTCTTGGACGACCGTCCTGATCAAGCAGCGGACTAGCCCAGCAAATCACGGGGAAAACACGGCCGTCCTCGCGCACGATTTCGTACTCTGAACCGCGAACGGATTCACCGGTACGAGCTGCGCGCTGGAGCGGCAGTTCATCTGGAGGCAACTCGCTCCCGCCTTGCAGAACCCGGTACGGCAACAGTTCGGCATCAGGGCCACTCTTCGATGGATTCAAAGATCCATCGACGCCGAGAATCTGTTCGGCCGCGGGGTTCAATATGACGGTGCGGCACTCGAGGTCATAAGAAAACGCGATCCCGACCGGTAGAACACTGAGCAATG
>DASQEG010000762.1:0-3834 GCA_035633775.1 Bryobacteraceae bacterium | reverse complement strand
CGTGCGTTCGAGGGCGGCGCACCCGTCCTGATCTACATTCACGGGGGCTTCTGGCGGGCCAATGATGCGGCTACCTTCAGCTATGTGGCTGAGGGTTTCGCACCTCAAGGCGCGCTGGTGATCGTCATCGATTACGATTTGATGCCGGCAGTTGGCCTCCGCGACATCATCCACGAGTGCGAGACCGCCATCCAATGGGCGCACGGGCACGCCCGCGAGTTCGGTGGCGATCCCAATCGGATCTTCGTCTCCGGGAACTCGGCCGGTGGGCACCTGGCAGCCATGCTTGCCGATCGGCGATGGCCACAGAGGAGAGACCTGCCGCCGGACGTTGTGAAGGGTGCCATCGCGGTGAGCGGTATCTACGACCTCGCCCCACTCACGAGTACGAGCATGCAGGAGGATTTCCGCTTCACCCCTGCCGACATTGAAGCCATGAGCCCGCTTCGGCTTCTGCCGCATGAGGTAGCGCCGCTGCTGCTTGCGGTCGGCGAACACGAGACCCGAGCCTTTCGGGACGAGACCCACAAATACGCCGAGGCGTGCCGTAACCACGGTCTCTCCATCCGGGAGATGACGGTACCAAACACGAACCACATAACCGTTGTTCTCGACGCATTCGCGCAGCCCGGGCACGAGTTGAACAAAGCGACGCTTCGGATGATGGCGTTAGCCGAAGACGACTGAACGAGTGTCACACCCCCATCTTCTTATTGCGTCGCACTCTGACCGAGCCATCACGCAAGGCTCGGCTTGGTTGTGGGGTGCAAAGAAACCCAGCTTAGCCGCGGCGCACGAGGAAAATTCCCTCGATCTCGACGCTTTGCCGCGCCACGAGGGCCCCGGCTCCAATTGCAGAACGGCAGTGCCGGCCAGCCTCGGGTCCATAGACCGTCAGAAACACGTCCGAGGCACCGTTGATGACCGCATTGGGCGCCTCAAAATCCGGGTCGCAGTTCACGTATCCCGTGAGTTTGATAACTTGTGCAACGGTGTCGAGGCGCCCCATTGCATCCCGAATCGTGGCGAGCATCTTGAGCGCCACTGCTTCCGCGACGCGCGCAGCATCGGTCTGGCTGACCTCGGAAGGCACCTTGCCAATCCGGGCCGGCCCGACGGCCTCATCGAGCAGCGCCGATCCATGGCCGGAAAGGTAGAGCGTCTGACCTGCCAGGAACCATGGGCGCCTATTCGACGCCGGCATTACGAGGGGTTGCGGCAGGACCAATCCCTCTACCGAAAGTATCGCCTCAACCCGATCTTCGGCCATTGGGCCTCCTCACCGCCGTTCAACCCAAAGTGAACATCGTCTACTTGTCTTGTCAACTGGGCTGTGGCTGAACTATACGATAGGCGGGATTGCATTGGAACGGGAGAAGCCGCGCAAGCATGACGAAGCAGGAACCGATTTACCAGATCATCCAGTCCTATCTCGTTAAGCAGATCACCTCAGGTGCGCTGCTGCCCGGGCAGAAAATGCCTTCGGAGAACGAACTGGCCAGCACCTTCAATGTATCCCGTCTCACGGTGCAACGCGCCGTGCGGGAACTGGTCTCGCGGGGACTGGTTACACGGCAGCGCGGATCAGGCACCTATGTCTCGCTCCAACCGTGGCACTTTTCGCTCCTCGAAGTGCGCGACATGGCGGCTCAGATCCGCGGGCGCGGCGGCACGCCCGTTCGCCGGGTGCTTTGTCAAGAAGCCCGCCCTGCGTCGCGGGACATCGCCGAGAGGCTGCAGGTCCCGATTGAAGAAGAGGTCTACCACGCCTCAATCCTCGCAAGCGACAAGGCTACGCCAATCGCAATTGTCGATCGTTGGTCCGTGACTGACCTCTTCCCCGATTTCATCGCACAAGATTTCACCAAGACGACCGTGTTCTCATATTGGGCGAGCAAGACCTCCCTCGACGAAGTCGACTTGTCGGTGGCAGCAATCCTTCCGGACAGTTCCCAGATGGAGCTTCTCGAAATCGGCGCGAGCGAGCCGTGTGTGCAACTGCATCGGAGCAACCGGGTCGCCGGGCGCGTGATCACATATACCCGTATTACTTACGCGGGCAGCCGGATGGACCTGACGAGTCGCTACCGACCGATGGATCAACTCGGTCGCTGACTCCGCCGCGCGGGTTGGCGGCTGCAGTTCGTCAACGGCGGCACAGCCGGTACACAGAATTTAGAGCTGCCAGAGTCAGCTGAGCTTAAGCTTCATCCGCCTCGTCGCTCCCGTCCCTGAGCCCGGTCCGAGGCAGACCCTTTCAGAACCTTCTGATGTCTGCCAGGACCTCGCGTGCGGCGTTGTGGCCGGGCACCCCCGAGACCGCGCCGCCGGGATGGGTCGAGGCGCCGCACTGGTAAAGTCCCGCGACGGGGCTGCGGTAATCGGCATAGCCCGGGGCGGGGCGCATGAAGAACAGCTGGTCAAGCGTCATCTCACCATGGAGCGTATTCCCTCCAGGCATCTCGAGCGCCTCCTCAATGTCCTTCGGCACATAGACTTTGGTCGCCGTGACGCTGCTCGAGAAGCCGGGTGCAAAACGGTCCATGACTCCGAAGGCACGTTTGACGAAGTTAGGCTTCTCGATCTCCCAAGTGGAGTTCTTTAGGTCATAGGGCGTGACTCCACCGTAGAGCGAAACAACATGCTTACCCTCGGGAGCCAACGTCTCGTCGTAGTAGCTGGGCACGATCGGCGAAAGGAACGGCTCCTCGGAATACCATCCGTACTTCGCTTGGTCGAAGGCACGTTCAAGATATTCCGGCGTCGGACCGATATGGGCATAAGCCGGGTAGTCAACCCCCGTCTTCTCCTTCGAGAAACTCGCATAGTGCGGGAGCCGATCGACTGCGCACAGGATCTTGAAGCTCTTGCCGCGAGTTCGGTACCGGTCGATACGGCGCGCGAACTCCTCAGGCAGGTGGTCGCGCCGCACCAGCTTGCCAAAAGTGACCTTTGCGTTAGCGCCCGAGATGACGACGCGAGCCTGAATTTCCTCCCCGCTGACCAACCGGATGCCTGTAGCGCGGCCGTTGCGCACTAAGATTTCAGAAACCGGGGCTTCGGTTCGCACCTCCATTCCATGAGCTTTTCCAGACGCTGCGATGGCGTTGGCGATATTGCCCATCCCGCCCTTGGCGAAACTCATCCCGGTCTGACCGATGAGATGTGCAACGAGGTAGAAGGCCGTACCTGGGGAATACGGTCCGACATTCCCGCCGATCGTCGCCCAGTACATGAACTTGGCCTTCACGACATCGGTCTCGAACCAGTTTGACACATAGTCGTGAGCCGACAGCGACAGCGCATCGACAAGGTTTAGGAGTTCCTTTTCCGCGTTGCGGTAGCGCCATGCGAACTGGGCCGTCCGCATCATGTTCTTGGGATCGCGTCGGAACGGATTGATCGGGGTCTCTAACTGCAGCCTCCGCATCAGTTCGATCGTCGAGGAGAGATAGTCGAAGAACTTCGGGTAGTTCTCCGCGTCCTTCTTCGAGAAGCGGGCAATCTGTTCTAGCGTCTTATTCGGATCCTTCGTGAACACGATGCAGTCGCCGTCTTCAGTTGGCGAGATCACGTTGTCGACAACTACGTGTTCGAGACCGAACTTGTAGAGTTCGAGCTCCTTGATGACCTTCGGGTGCAGATGACCCATAATGAAGGAGAAACTTGAGGCGCGGTAACCCGGTGCGAATTCTTCCGTGACCGACGCGCCGCCGATTACGTCACGGCGTTCCAGCACAAGGACGGACTTGCCCGCACGTGCGAGGTACGCCCCGCAAGTCAGCCCGTTGTGGCCTCCGCCCACAATCACCGCATCATATTGCTTCGTCATCA
>DASQEG010000761.1:0-4457 GCA_035633775.1 Bryobacteraceae bacterium | reverse complement strand
CGAATGCTCTCGATCGACATTTGGACGATATAGGTCGTCAGGAACGCCGCGGGCGCAATGACCAGCAATGCAATTAGCGCGACCGCCAGAGCGGCTGTGACAGCACCATTCGGCAACTTTCGCCTCAGCCAGGTATAAGGGCGCTGTGTTGACACGGCGAGCGCGAGCGCGAAAGCAACGGCGGGAATGAATGGCGAGATAAGCAGGTAGCAGACATACAGCGCGACCAGGGTCATCAACGCAAGTACCGCTGTAAGGACTCGTTCCCGTGTGAAAACGCCCGCATGATCGTAATCGGCTGTAACGGTGCCCATCAGAATCTAGATGCGGCTGCAGGCGTGATGTTTGATTTCTTCTCGTCGTTTGTAGCCTTCCTGACGCGAAGCGGATCCGCGCAGGAGACCGGACGGGTCGCGAAGATTTCACCTATGTGTGGGAAATGGACAAGGATTTGGTTGGAGCCGGGAGCGGGAATCGAACCCGCGACCTCATGATTACAAGTCAAGCGCTCTGCCAACTGAGCTATCCCGGCGCAGTCCACATTGTAACTTGAGGGTCAGCGGCGAAAGCCGGTTTCACCCTTCAATGCTTCCAGCGTGTTGTACACGATGGGGCAGTAGCAGGCACGGTCGATCAGCTGCCACATTCGTGAAGCAATGCTGCCCTCACCGCGGACCGTGTGCGGGAACCCGCCACAGACCGCAGGGCGCTCGTCGTAAACCGTACAAGCCGTACCGTCAAGAAAGACGCAACCATTTTCGCCCTTTCGGAGGACCAGACCTTCCTCTGCAGAGGATTGCGTGTACTCCCGAATGAAAATGTCCGGCCGCACTCCCAGGTATTTGGACAGGCGTGCGACGTCACGTTCCTGCAATACCACGGAAGCGACCCGGCAGCAGTTTGCGCACGAGGTGCAGTCGATGCCGGACTCAACCTCTTCGGCTACCCTGCGCACCCGCCGGTCGGCATAGGAATGAGTCTTTAGATGGCGACGAAAGCGCTCGTTTTCGGCGCGCTTCTGCTCACCGAGCCGCCGGATCTGCACGAGATCGGTGATCATTTCTTCAGCCTAGCAGGCAAGGCGGGCATTACCATGTCGGTGTGGCGGATCAACTTTACCTCTCGTACTTCCTCCAGGCACCGTCGGCCCAGAAGGCCGTCCGCTCTTTCGAAAAGCTCCTTGGTAAGTTCCCGTGGTCCCGCCTGAGCAACAGCGCGACGACATTGCGAATCCACGCCGTCGCACCTCAGGAGCCGCCGCTGTTTGAGCGGTCGCTCGACGATCCGCCTGACCTTGAGGCGATCCTTGGTATGGTCCGCGAGTTTGCGTGCGGCGACTGCGGGCTTTATCTCGATACGTCGTGGGACTTGTGGCAGTACGAGACCGAGTGGAAGCTTTCTCCGGCGCGTGTCACTCTCGCGGCCTTTGCACCGGAGTTTGAGAGCGGGAGTGAGGATCATGTGCGCATTGAGTTCGGCATTGATGAGATGTTCCTTCCACAGCCGGATTTGCCCAACTCCATGTTCATGGCGCGCTCGAACGTTCGCAGCCTCCTGCATCTCGTTCACGAGCTCGACACGCTGTTCGGTGCAAGCGAAAGGAGGCTGTGGACGGAATCGGGTGAGAACTTCGCGGAGCGACTTCAGGCGGCCCTGGAAGGCTCGGGGTCAGCGGGCGAGTAGAGACCGGACAGCGTCTGCGAGCATGCCGGGCGCAAACGGCTTCTGCAGTGCAGAGAACCGCTGTCGCTGGTCGGCCGGAACGCATTCCAAGTCGAAGGGCCAGCCGCTGCAGATCAAAAACTTGACCTCCGGCTGTTCCGCGGCCATCATACAGGCCATGCTTGAGCCTTCCATATCGGGAAGGGACAGGTCCGCTACTACGAGGCTCCAGTGCCCCGGGCTCTCCCGAAAACGAGCAAGTGCCGCCTGCGCGGCGCCACATGCCACGGTCTCAAACCCGTACCGCTGCAGGAATGTACACATCAGTTCCAGCAGCGCTGGTTCGTCGTCAACTACCAGGACGCGGTCGGCCATGTGGATCACCAGAGCGGAAGCGGGAACGGCGACTGACTGACGGTCAGTCCGAAGCTGATTACGCTGCCGCTCCGCGCCTGAGTAGCGCCCGTTTCAAAGGTTCGATAGTCATACTGCGCACTGGCGTGAACGCGTCGGGCAACAGTGTAGTTCAGACCGCCTCCTGCCTGCCACATGCTCAACCCGGGAAGCGTCAGCCCCATGCTGCTGTTTGTGGCGTACCCTGTCGAAAACCCGAGCGAGAGTCGTCGCAATCCCACGTAGCTGTAGCCCGACCGTATACTTCTGCGATTGGATGTCAGATACACTCCGTTGCCGGGAACAACGCCAGACTGCGCCTCGATATACGCCCTACCCCGCTCCTGAATCCAGGATAGATTCGCCGTATAGTTAGGCGCGTTCGCCCGGCGGTTGAAGACCGTTGTACTCTCCGGACGCCCGAGAATCTCTGCCAGCTCCGGTGACAGCCGTACCCGCTCAATGCCGGTGATCTCCGCGAGGAACAATCCGGCGTACGCGTTCAACTCCAGCGATCGCGTGAGCCGGTGCTGCACACCCAAAGAGCCGCCATGCACCTTCGAATCCGAGAAGACGCGTGGAAAGCGAAAAGAGACGTACTGGTAAGACGCCGTCAGCGCAGTCCGACTGCTCGTACGATAACTCGCTCCGAGGACACCGGAGTAACCCTGAGCATTGTACAAGTTCGAGCTCTTTCGTTTTATCACGAACAACCCAGCTCCAGCTTGAAGCGTGAGTCGGGCAGACTTGCGCCACGCCACACCCACGTCGGCCTGGCCGTAGTACATCCGGACGTCGAAGAGTTCAGTTACCGGAACACCAGGCCGGCTTGGATCGCCGAACACGGGAACTGCGAAGTTGCCAAAGGCTCTGTTGGTTGTTCCCGCGGAAACGCTGCTGGTCACCTGTACGCGCCGCGACAGACGATGCTGAACCATGAACGCCAGTGCCAGGTTGCTCCCGTCGAGGGCTGGCAGCGCAGGCTGGTGCCGGTAGTCGGCGCGGAAGTCCACTCCGAAGGACGTTCGACGCCAGTCATGGCCTCCAAAGAGTCCGCCGTCGACCTGTATTCCGAGTGAGTTTACCGGACCGAGCTCACCTTCCTCGTTTAACTGCGGCTGAAGCAAGCCAGACTCGTAGATCGCACGCGTACCGCCGTACCAGCTTAGGTTCGCAGGTGCTCGCCCACGTGAACCCGGGCTGTTTCCCCCACGGCTAAGCATGGAGGGACCGCCATACTGCGCGCTCAGGGCCGAGGCGAGTAAAGCGAAAAGCAGAGTCGCCTGAGCGGCAGATCGGCGTAGATCAAGCATTCGAAAGCAACGATTTTATCGCAGCAGCGATTTTGCTCTGGGTTTGAGCGATGTGCTCCTGGTCCCGGTAAGGGCGGCGCGGCCAGAAGAAGCCTTTCAATCCGTCACCCCGGCGCCGGGGGACCACGTGCATGTGCAGATGCATCACGCTCTGGCTCACTCGATTGTTCAGGGCGACGAAGCTGCCCTCGGCGTCAAGGGCGGGCTCCAGCGCTCGCGCCACCAGTCGCGCCGTCCCCAGCACCGGGGTCAGCAACGCGTCGGGAAGCTCCGTGAGCAGGACGTGGTGCTCCCTGGGACAGACCAGGCAGTGGCCGGGAAAGAGAGGGTCCTTATCGAGAAAAGCTATGATGTGCTCGTCTTCATGGACTACGGCTGCCGGAATCTCCCCGGCAATGATGCGGCAAAAGATGCACGCCGGATCGCGGGTCACAGGCCGCCGTCCATCAGAGCTTCATCGAAAGTCGCCATATCGCGATAGAGTCGCACAGCGGCTTCAATAACCCCGATAGCGAGGGCGGCCCCGGTTCCCTCCCCCAGCCGCATGTCGAGCTGGAGGATCGGGCTACCGCCGAGGGCCTGCAGCATTGCGCGATGTCCCGGCTCAGCTGAGGCGTGACCGAAGAACACCTGCCGAAGACAATCCGGATCCATTGCTTGAGCGACCAGAGCACCAGCAGAACCGGGAAAGCCATCGAGCACGACAGGAAGGCGCAGGGCTGATGCTTCCAGCAGGAAACCCGCTACGGCGCCCATCTCAAAACCACCGACTGCGGCGAGAACGCCAAGGGGGTCCGTGCGGCACGGCTGGTGGAGACGAATTGCTTCACGGATCACCTGCGCCTTGCGGCCGACCATAGGCGGGGCAGCACCGGCACCGGGCCCCGCAGCCTGCTCCGGATCGACGTCTGCAAACACGCACAGCAGTGCAGCAGCCGTGGTGGTGTTGGCAATCCCCATCTCACCGAGACCCGCGATGTCTGCAGAACTGGCGGCCAGGCGCGCCATCTCGCGGCCTAGTTGGAGAGAAGCTTCCGCTTGCGAGCGCGTCATTGCAGGTAACCGACGAAAATTCTGAGTTCCCTCACC
>DASQEG010000760.1:0-3362 GCA_035633775.1 Bryobacteraceae bacterium | reverse complement strand
CTCGCCTACTCCGGGCACGGCCTGAAGCTCGGACGTGAGGCGTGCGGCATTGCGCCGTGTCCGATGGAACGTGACCGCAAACCTGTGTGCTTCATCGCGGATCTGCTGAACGACGTGCAATACGGGTGAGAACTTATCGAGAACAACCGGCTCGTGCTCCTGCCCAAGTACGTAGATCCACTCTTCGCGCTTCGCGATCGATGCCACGGGCTGGTTGATGATGCCGATGGATTCCAGGGCGTCAGCCGCCGCGTGTAGCTGGCCGATGCCACCGTCGATCAGAATTACGCTCGGGAACGGCTGATCTTCTTCCTTGAGGCGGGCATACCGACGAGCCACCACCTCTCGCATGGAGGCGAAGTCATCATTGCCGTCGACGGTGCGGATGATGAACTTGCGGTAGTCCGCTTTCTTCATCTTGCCGTCTTCCCAGACCACCATACTGGCTACTTTGTCCGTTCCCTGGATGTGCGATATGTCGAAGCACTCAATGCGCCGGGGCGGCTCGGGCGTATTGAAAGCTTCCTGCAGTGCTTCGGCAATCGCATCAGCCGACGGCTTCATGATGCGGAACCGAGCTTCGAAGCTGTGACGGGCATTGGTTTCGGCCAGTGACAGCATCGCTTTTTTCTGACCTCGCTGCGGCGTCAGGATCTCGACCCGGCGGCCCCGCTTTTCCGACAGATACTCCTCCAGGTCGTCAACATCTTCCGCGGGAACGGGCACATGGATGTGCGCCGGCACGTATGTCTGGTTCAGGTACACCTGCTTCAGAAGCGCACCAAAGAACTCCGCGGGCTCAAACTCCAGCTGATCTTCCCAGAAGAACTCGCGGCGATCCACGATGTGTCCGTTCCGGAGGTGGAACAGGTTCACGGCCAGCAGCGGCGGTTCGGCGTGGAACGCAAAAATATCGGCGTCATCGCCCTCGGCGGCGGCCATTTTCTGCTTCTGATCAAGCTCTTCGACCGTGGTAACAAGGTCCCGGAGGCCAGCCGCTTCTTCAAAGCGCATGTCTTCGGCGGCCTGCTCCATGCGGCGGCGCAGGGTAGCCGCGAGATCGCGATGACGGCCCTCCAGAAACAGACGCACATTGCGAACAGCGTCGGCGTAGGCTTCGGGCGTCGTGAGTCCTTCGACACACGGCCCGAGGCAGCGCTTGATGTGGTACTGGAGGCAGGGCGTGCGATGCGTTCGATTGAAATCGACGCTGCAGGACGGCACAAGGAAGTGCCGATGAATGAAGTGCACCAGCCGGTGCGCAAGATTGCCCGGAAAGAACGGACCGTAGTACGTGCTGCCGTCCTTACGCAGCCGCCGCGTCACGTAGACACGCGGGAACCGCTCGCCCGTCAGCTTGATGTACGGGTATGTCTTGTCGTCACGCAGCAGGATGTTGAAGCGGGGCTTGTAACGCTTGATCAGGTTGTTCTCAAGCGCCAGCGCCTCTTTGTTGTTATCGACCTGAATGAAGTCAATGTCGGCGGCGACCGAGATCAGGGTGCCCGTTTTCGAATCCGCGAGCCGGTCCTCGTTGAAGTAGCTGCGGACACGATTCCGGAGGCTGCGCGCCTTCCCGACATACAGCACAGTCCCGTGAGCGTCTTTGTACAGGTACACTCCAGGCTCGAGCGGCAGCTGCGCCGCCTTTTCCCTGAGTGACTGGTACCTGTCCACCTCTTATTGCAGATGCCCGGAGCGGGCAGGCGGTTGCGTTTCGAGCAGTTCCCGGTAGCAGGCTTCGTACTGCGGAATGATGCTGGAGGCGGCGAACTTCTCTACTGCGGTTCTTCGCGCCGCCGCAGCCATTCGACTGTGCAGCGACGTATCGCTGATCAGCTGGAGTACGCGCCGGGCCTGACCTTCGACGTCCCCCACGGCCTCGATGAAGCCGTCAACTTCGTGCTCGATCAGCTCCGGTACTCCCCCGGCTGCGGTCGAAACGGGCGGGACTCCACAAGCCATTGCCTCGAGCGCTGCCAGGCCGAAAGCCTCCAGTTCGGAAGGCATCAGGAGTACGTGCGCCTGCGGGATGAGCCGCTCAACGTGATCCTGCTTGCCGAGGAACTGCACGTCTTTGTGTACACCGAGCTGGCGGGCCAGCAGTTCGGCAGGCCCGCGGTCAGGCCCATCTCCGGCCATCAGCAGGGTGACCGGCCCGTGACGTCGGACCTCGGCGAAGATGCGGATGCAGTCGAGAACGCGTTTCACCGGTCGGAAGTTCGAGATGTGCAGCAGGACCGGGTTGCCGAAGCCACGGTTCTCGGCCGGCTTATACGTGTCAATGTTGACAAAGTTGTGGATTACGCGCACCGGGCTTGAAATTCCAAACACCTCGGCCGTTCGCCGCTGCAGATAGCCACTGATGGCGGTAATGCCGTCGGACTGCTCGATCGAATACTTGGTGATCGGAAAATAGGACCTGTCCGTGCCCACCAGCGTAATGTCGGTCCCATGCAGCGTGGTTACAAAGGGCAGGCGCTTGCGAGGCTTGAGCATGCCCTGTGCCAGCATAGCGGCAATCGAGTGCGGAATGGCATAGTGGACGTGAAGCAGGTCCAGTTCGTAAGCCTCGGCCACCTCAGCCATACGCGAGGCGAGGGCCAGGCAGTACGGGGGAAAGTGAAACAGAGGGTACTGCGAGACCTCGACCTCGTGATAGTGGACACGGGGTGTGCCCGAATCGAGCCGAATCGGGGTGGCGTAGGAAATGAAGTGGATCTCGTGCCCCCGCATAGCCAGCTCAAGTCCGAGTTCGGTCGCAACGATGCCGCTGCCGCCGTAAGTGGGATAGCAGGTAATGCCGATCTTCATTGCGCTTCGCTCTTCCCGATTCGGATGCGCAGGTGCGCGTAACCGATCTGTCCGTTCAGATTCTCGGCGGGTTCCGGGCGGTTGCCGCCTCCGTACCATACATGAACTCCGCCGCCCCTGGCCGGTAGGACAGTCGGATCGCACACAACCGCCGATTCCCACGGTTCGCGGCCTTCGAAGACGGGTTTCGTTGATACGCGTTCCCAACGGATTCCGTCACGCGAACGAGCCAGCCCGAGACGGCGGTACTCCTTACGGTCCCGTGCCGTGTACAGCATCCACCACCAGCCCTGGTCTGCCCAGACCGCGGGCTCACCCAGGCCGACATCGTCGAAGGCTCCAGCTTCGCCCGTCTCCAGAACGGGGCCCGAGAGCAGTTTCTGCCAGTGGATGCCGTCGGAGGAGCGTGCCAGCCCAAGACGCTGACGGCGAGCCCGGTCCTGCACAAGATGGAACATGAAGAGTTCGTCGCCCGCTGCAATTACGTAAGGGTCACCTACACCCCGCTCATCCCAGCTTCCGCGGGGTCCCGGTCCGAGCACCGGCTC
>DASQEG010000759.1:0-4403 GCA_035633775.1 Bryobacteraceae bacterium | reverse complement strand
ATCCGCGAGCGATCTGTTCTGGCTAACTTTCCACTTGCCCTCTATAACAGAGACGGGGATCTCAATCCCGATAATCGCCCTGATCTGGCCAGAGATAAACGACTCCGGTGCATCGCTCACTTTCCATGGTGCGGACCGCTTACCCTCCTGGGCAGACGTCAGCAACTGAATTTGTGCGCGCAGCCAGTCCGGATCATCAATGACGCGCGCGATGCCACGCACTTGCACAACGACGTAATTCCAGGTAGGGACCACCTGACCGTGCTCTCGCTTCGAGACGTACCATGATGGGCTGATGTAGGCCTCGGGTCCCTGGAAGACAACGAGCGCTTCCGCTCCGGAACTCAGGGCATCCACCTGATCGTTCGCTTTCGCGATGTGGGCACGCAGGGTTCCTTGCGGCCCCTCATCAACCAGGACGAAAGGTATGAGATTGGCAATGAGGCCGCCGGGTCCACCGGTGATCAGGGTCGCAAGTGGATGAGCGCGGATTAGCGCATGTAGAGTGTCCAGACGGTCTTCTCGGAATACGGCGGGCTGATACATAGAGTTAGTTGGGCGCACACGAGCGCTGAACACCTGTCCCCCATTCAAGCACTGCGCTTCGTGGGACACAACACGAACCCCAGGCGCGAACAGGTTCGGTTCCTGCTTAAGCCTGGGCAGAGCGAACGAGGTCGGAAGGTGTTTGCCCAGGGAACCGGCGCATCCAGCGAGCCATGTGGCTTTGATGCGAAAAGCCCGTTTCAAGAGCGACCTGTGGGATTGGAACGCCGCCCCGCAGCAGCATGGCTTTTGCCCGCGCCACGCGACGCTCCAGTACGAACCGATGAACCGGGATTCCCGCGCTGTTGCGGAAAGCCGTCTTTAGACGGGTGAGGCTCACGCCCGCAACTGCCGCAAGTTCCGTGAGTGACAACCCGCGGTCGAGATTCTCCTCAATGTACTCGGTGACCCGCTTCATCTGCCTGGGTGTCATCACACCGGCTCGCTCCCTGACCGCGGGCTCCTCGCTGAGGAGACGAAACGAAAGAGCGAATCCGAGAGCATCTGTGTAGGCGCGACCCGTCGGATTACCAGCGCGTTGTTCCGCCTCCAATGCCCAGGCAATGTGTTCAGTCTGCTCGTCGCGGAAGTGGTGGCGGGGGCTCAGCCGAGCTTCGCCTCCTTTCCGCCCTGAGTCCTGTGCGGCCTCGTGAAGAATACGCTGCGGCAGTTGCACCACAAGGAACGTGCTCTCGTCGTGCTCGTGCCATGTGTCGGACATGCCGGCAGGAAACAGGTCGAGATCACCGCGCCGGTATTCGAACACGCTCGAACTGCATTGACCTCGGACGGGTCCGCCCGCATGGATTCTCAGAAGATGATTCGATGTTGGAGCGAAGCTTACGATGCCGGGTAGCGTTCTGCGCAGTGCAACATGCACTGCCTCGGTGGCCGAGCGCATTTCCTGCACAATCTGACTTTGCTCGGCTCCAGAGCTGGCGGCCGATACCCTGTTGGGACTGGTTCGCATCGAGCCTCCTTCAGTCTCGTTATTTGAGTCGATGTGTCACAAATCTGTGCCGATCCAGTTTTCTGTCCAAACGTGCTCGACCGTGGCCGTTTGTGCGAGACGCCCCGTAGCCTCACCCGCCAGGATAGGAGCATGCAGCCCGTAATTTCAGTCATTGGCGCCGGCCTGATGGGCTCGGCTCTGGTCAAAGCTTTCGTAAAACAAGGTTATGAGACACATGTATGGAATCGCACACGTGCTCGTGCCGAAGCACTGGCGAGCGATGGTGCGCGCGTCTCCGGAACAGTATCGGACGCAGTCAAGACGGCGGACATTGTCGTGCTTAACGTGAGCGACTACGCAACGTCCAACGCACTTGTGCGCGCGACGGAGGTGGAGCGTTTGCTGGAAGGCAAGCTGCTGCTTCAGCTGACCACCGGCACACCCAGGCAATCGCGAGACATGGCAGCGTGGGCGGAGGAACGCAGGATCCGCTATCTGGACGGAGCCATCATGGTTACGCCGGACCTGGTCGGCGGACCGGATTGCGCCGTATTCTACTCAGGGCCCGCACCCCTGTTTGACGAGTATAGGTCCGCGCTGCAATCGCTCGGCGGGAGAGCGCAACATGTCGGCGCGGACTACGGTTATGCGTCTACGCTCGACAGCGCCATCCTGTCCTTTTTCTGGCCTACAACTTCGGTGTGCACCACGCGATTGCGCTGTGCCAGGCCGAAGCCTTCCCCATCGATGTGCTCACTCAGGCACTGGGTGAAATGGGTCCATTTCTCGCCAACATGGGCACCGACGCAGGCCGTCGAGTCGAGACACAGAACTTCAATGCAGACCTCGCCACCCTCGCGATCTGTCATCAGTCCGTACGGCTGCTGATCGAGCAGAGCAGGGACTCCAACGTGGATCACACCGTGCTGGATGCCTTTGACAGGATCTTCCGCCGTGCCGTCGAGGCGGGTCATAGCCTGAGCGATCTGTCCGTCATCAATCAGTTCATCAGGCCTTCTTCAGGCGTAGCCGCTGCGGACCGGCAGGGGCGGCATCCGCGTAGCACAACGATGGTTGGTGGCAGTCGCTTCGCGTCCCAGGCTCATCGTTCAGAGGGGAATCTGGACGATGGTGTACCCGGTCCAATTGGCCTCAGGAGTGGCGTGAGACCCGCGCGCAGGCTCTCGGCCCTTACCTCGTCAAAAAGCGAGTGACGAGTGACCCGAGCCGGTGGAATGGCATGGTCGGGGCCTGCTCGCGCCAGAGACTCGTGATCGGAACGTTGGATGTGACTGCTACGAGGAGTGTGTTGTTGGACTCGAATATCCGGCCGTTTCGTTGCCCGATGAACTGATTCATGAACCCAGCCTCAACTCTCGCTCCTGGCAGAGTCCGCCCCACGCCGAGAAACACCCGGTTCTGGTCAAACGGGCGTGCACCATAGTTGGGCGCAATCCCGACGAGAATCTCATTGGAGACAGGCATGTACCACAATGATGTACCGTTCGATCCGCTGAACAGTGGCACCTCCACCCTGAACAGGTACCGGAACCGGTTCTGATACGTTCGCGATCGGGGTTGCTGGTCCGGATACCGGATGAACCGCTGCTCGAGCCGTGGGCGGTGCTGGAGGCGGAGTGAACGCCACGAGTGCGTTATAACCGCCTGCTGGTAGATACGGTGTTCGGGGATGCTTGTACGGACGGGAAAGTCTCCGTACGGGTATGTTTTCGTAAACGCGTATCCCAGCGTCAGTAGCACCGCGCGCGATAACGAATAGTTCAGGCCTGGTCGAAGCTGGTACTGCTGCCATTCCGTCCCGAGGTCCGAGCGTCGCCACTGCCCGTCGAAGTGGATCCCCCAACGTCCGGAAACGGGATGGTCACCGGAGTATGAGGACCAAACGTGTTTGTTGACGTCGAATATGCGCGTGTTCGGTTGACCGTATCCCAACTGTACGAGACACAAGACCATCCAGAAACCTGTCTTCAGCACGATACTCACAATTGTCCGACAGCCGTCGTCACGGAACTGAAACAAGGCCCGCGAGCGTTTAGCTGCCTCTCTGGGCACCCGGCCGTTTCCAACACCGGGTGATCCAGGAGATGACGTATCCGGCTGGAGCGACTAGCGTACTTGCCCGGTCTGGTATTCGAGCACGGCGCGACGTATCTGCAGGTCGTAACGGGCGGATGCGTACTGGATTTCGGCGTTCGTCTGGACGAGCTGAGCCTGACTCAGTTCGACGATGGAACTGAGACCAAGGTCGTAGCGCGACTGTGCAAGTTCCAGGGCCTGACGAGCCTGGTCCACAAATTGTTGGGTCAGGCCCACTCGCTCAGAAGCGGTATTTGCGTCCAGCCATGCCACCGTAACATCCCGCACGATGCGGTTTTCAAGGTTCCGCACCCGCTGATTGAGGGACCGCGCACGGAACTCGGCCTCAGCCTGGCGGGCCTTGTACAGACCGCCGTTCATGAACGGCAGTGAAACGTTCAACCCAACTGCCGCATAGTCGGATTGCAGATTCGACGTGCGATTCGGAACCAGGCCAGCGCTGGCGACAGCCGATAATGCTGGATACCGAAGCGCTCGTTCGGCGGCACTCAGGTTCTGTGCCGTCCGAACCTCGAGGCGCAGAGACGCGAGTTCGGGGCGGCTCTGGAGGGCTTTCGACCGAAGCTCAGAAAGAGCCAGAGGTTCGACCGCTGGAACAGGTTCGTCGACGAGTTCGAAGAGGTCAGTAGTCTGTTGGCCCATCGCCTCTGCAAGCTGGGCATGAACTGCACGCCGTTCGTTCTCTGCCGAGGCGAGCATGAGCTTTGCTTCCGCCAGGGTCGTCTGGACGATGCTTAGGTCCAGACTTGACTTCAGCTGTGCCTTCACCAGTTCAGAAACCTGGTCC
>DASQEG010000758.1:0-5277 GCA_035633775.1 Bryobacteraceae bacterium | reverse complement strand
TTCCAGGCACGACCAGTGTCTGTTCGGCTTCAGTAGGGGTTGGCTTCTCGATTACGCGATCGATTCGGAACAGCGAACCCTCACGGCCGAACCGGCGGCCGCCGACCGTACCGAAGCGCGGCACCAGATGCTCGCGAGTTGCCTGAACGGAGGAGACGGAGCAGCGCTGTTCACTGGCGATATTGACGAGTTGCCGGGCACAGGTCTGCGGCCCTGCATGTACGTAGAGATGGTCGCCAACCAGATGAAGGAAGGGCTCGTTGTTCAGGAATGGGGCAGCTGCGTAAAGCGCATGTCCGTAGCCGCGTGCTTCGGGTTGCGGAATGAATCGCAGTTCGCTCAGGTGAGTAGCGACCTTAGCGTACTCGTCGATGGAATCGGGCGACACAACAACGCAAACCTATTCAACGCCGCTGCTGAGGGCCTCTTCGACCAAGATGGCGAGCAATGATCGCTCCTCGCCATCCCGATCGATCAACGTTTGCAGCGGCAGAGCGCGCTGTCCGCGCGCTGCGGCCGTAATGACGGCTTTGCGGATTTTCATCGGGCAGTATTGCCCTACAGGATAACCCTGCTACGTCCGGCCGGCTTTGGCTTCCCGCGCGGTGTCATAGAGCGCTTTAATGTATCCAATGCTGTACGCCCAACCTGTTCGGTTGCCGCCCACCATTTGTGGCACGTGATCTGCGATGAGAATGCCCCGGAAGTCGACATCGACAAGCGTGCGCATCAGCTTCTTCATATCCGTGTAGCCGTTATCTACGAACGTCTCCACGAAGTCGCCCGGAGCGCTCACGTTCCGGAAATGGATCTTCCACAACTTGCCCATCTTTGCGAATGCGCGAGCCGCCTCGAAGACGTCCTTGCCGGTGTTCCTACCGCCTTCCATCCATGTTCCGCAGCACAGGCATACACCGAGGTTGGGGCTGTTTGCAATCTGCAGTGCCTTCTCATACCCAGCGTAATTGCCGAAGATCACGCGAGGGATGCCGCCAAGCTCGGGCACGGGCGGATCGTCGGGATGAATGCCGATCCGGACATCGGACTCCTCAGCTACCGGGACCACCTGTTTGATGAAGTAGGTGTAATTCTCCCAGAGTTCCTCGGGTGTGTACTTGCGGCCGTGAGTAAGCGGCCCTTCGAAGACCTTGTCGACCCAGTGGCCCTTCGCAGTCGCCTAGCGGAACGCACGGGCCGGAGCACCGCCGCGGGTGGTTTCCCGCTCCGAGCTCCAAATCCCGTTTCCCATGTGTGCATACGTCGTGTAAGTGATGCCGGCCTGGCCCAGGTTGCGGAGGTACTGCTTGTATTCTTCGATTTTGGCGTCGCGGCCTGGCAGATTCAGCGTTACCTCGGGCATATTGTGGACATTTGAGTTGCCCATATTGGCAATTTTCAGCCCTGCCGCCTCGACGCGCTTCTTTCCTTCGATGAAATACTCGAGCGTTCCTCCCGCGCCGGGGATGCTGACGTACTCCACCCCCATCTGCTTTGCGAAGGTGAGGTCTTCATCGGTGAACTTGTTCGGAATCTGGAGGGAGATCTTGATGCCCGGCGACCATGGCTCCAAAGGCCGCTTGGCGGAGAGCATCGCTGCACCGAGCGCGGTGCCGAAGAAGGTCCGTCTCGAAACTGTCATGCGCTGCATTAAGTCACTGCGCACGACGCCGTCCAAAGGAGGAGCAAACTCGAGGTTCGCTCCTCCTTTGTGACTGCTACAGAGGCTTAGAGTGCAGCCAGCAGTGCGAGTAGATTGTTGAGTGCCGTCAGCAGGTTCGCAAGGGAACCGCCGTTCAACAGGTTCACGACAGCGCACAACAGGTTCCCAAGCAGATTGCCGGGGCCGGATACTGCATCCAGTTCTATAACGATCTGATTGGTGCGCAATCGAAGACCAAGCAAGTTAAGATCGATAGGTCCTAATACGAGGTTGAGGATCTCACAAGTCGCGCCGTTCTGCGCTACTTCTATGGCCGCCGCGTTGGTGCTGCTGGCCTTTGCCGCGTTTCGAGCAACTGGGATGGCGACGTTCTTAACGACCGTACCCTGCGCTACGCCATTGAGGTCTGAGACAGTTCCAACCAACAGGCCGACAGCAACAGCCTCATTTCCCCGAGCCGCAAATTCATTTATGCGAAACTCACCGACGAACTTACCGGTACCGACACCGGCTGCTGACGTCACGGGAACAACCAGACTGGGCGACTTAGACTTCCCATCGTCTGCCTGGAGTGCGTTCGGCGTGCAAAGGACAGCGAGTGCAAGACCCGCCGCCAACAATGTAGATTTCATGCGGTTACCTCCAATAAGTTGCGCGTAGGCTGCGCGCCTTGCTGCAATCTGGAAGTTAGATCCGACATTTCGGTCTTTACTACCTAAATTTCGCGCTGACACAGGGAAACTTCACTTTTTAATTAACGTTGCAGGACACCGCTAGCGGTATTCCGGCCTCACGAAACGCCGCGATACGCTTTGAGGGATGCGAGCAGTCTGTCTCTGCCTTGTAGGCATTCTTGGGTCAGCTGAGGAGTGGCGTCATTATGGCGCCGATCCGGGCGGATCAAAGTATTCGCCGCTCTCCGAGATTAACCGGAGCAACGTCAAAAGGCTGAACCCTGTCTGGGTATTCGATTCCGGCGACTGGAGCGATGGGCGCAACGCTTCTGCGCGCTCGGCATTCGAAACGACACCTATCGTTGTGGACGGCGTGATGTATGTCGCAACCTCGTTTCACCGCCTGTTTGCGCTCGATGCCGATACGGGAAAGATACTGTGGGAATTCGATCCGAAATTCGACCGCTGGACACGGGTCACTCTGCACTTCAGCCGCGGCGTCACTTACTGGGCCCATGGACCAAAGAAGCGCGTCTTTCTGGGCGATCAACAGGGGCGGCTGTTCAGTGTGAATGCCGATACGGGGAAGGCCGATCCTGCGTTCGGCAATAACGGCGTGCTGGATTTGCGACAGGGAGTGGCCGATCGCTTCCCCCGGACGCCATACAACATCACCTCGCCGGTCAGCGTCTGCCGTGACGTCGTCGTTACAGGAGCTGCAATTGGCGACGGCGAGCCTCAAGGCCCCGCGGGCGACATACGGGGCTGGGACGCGCATACAGGCAAGCTGAAATGGACGTTCCATACAGTGCCGCGTCCCGGCGAGTTCGGCCATGACACCTGGGCTGGTGATTCGTGGAAGGATCGTGGGGGCGCCAATGCGTGGAGCGTCATGAGCTTCGACGAGAAGCTCGGACTTGTGTATGCACCGCTAACCTCCCCGGCAACTGACTTTTATGGGGGCGATCGCATCGGAGCCAATCTGTTCGGCGACAGCCTTGTTGCCCTGGACTGCGAGACGGGCAAGCGGCGGTGGCATTTTCAAACGGTCCACCACAACTTGTGGGACTACGACCTGCCTTCGCAGCCGGTGCTGATGACAGTGACGCGGGAAGGCCGCGCCGTCGATGCCGTCGCGCAGATTACTAAGACCGGCTTTGTATTTGTGTTCGATCGGGCAACGGGCAAGTCGCTGTTCCCGATCGAGGAGCGTCGAATTCCAGCGAGCGAAGTGAAGGGTGAACAGACCTGGCCCACTCAGCCAGTGCCCTTAAAGCCGAAGCCATTTGCGCGCCAGTCGATGCGACTGGATGAACTGACGACCGTGACGAAGGAGTCTCGCGACGAGTGCCTCGAGAAGATCAAAGGTGCCGAGGTGGCTGGCGATCTGTACCGTCCTGTGACCGAGAAGCCCACCGTGTTTTTTCCGGGCACGAACGGAGGTGCGAACTGGGGTGGCGGATCGTTCGATCCGCGGACTGCCACGCTTTACGTAAATTCGATGGACGTTGGAGCCTTCGTCCAGCTGGTTCCGCGCGAGGGCGACGCCACGCTTCCTTTTCGAAACCGTGGTTTTGGCCGGTTCTGGGATTCGAAGATGTACTCATGCCAGCAGCCGCCATGGGGGGCTTTGACTGCGATTGACATGAACACCGGAGAGTTTCGCTGGCGCTCCGTGCTGGGCGAGTATGACGAGCTGACTGCTCGCGGAGTGCCGAAGACCGGCACACCGAACCTCGGTGGGTCGACTGTCACTGCCGGAGGCCTGGTGTTCATAGCGGCGACGAATGACAGCCGTTTCCGGGCGTTCGATGCATCGACAGGTGAGCAAATCTGGGAGACTCGGCTGCCGGCAAGCGGGCATGCCACACCCATGACCTACCGCGGCAAGTCAGGACGCCAGTACGTCGCGATCGCCGCCGGTGGCGGCAACAAGTACAACGCTACGTACGATTCCAAGCTGATCGCGTTCGCGTTGCCGCGTGCCGGCGACCCGAAAGAGCCGCGGTTGGTAACGTCCTTCAAGGTACCCATGCGGGCCGACTACAAGGGAAGGACGGAGCAGTTGCCGGTGCAGGTGGCGCAACAACCGGTTGCATTCAGCCATAAGGTGCATGCAGCCGCCAGGTGCACAACGTGTCATAAGACCGCGCTTACTGCGTCCAGAGCCTCTATCCCCGGTGCTGCTGAATGTATGGCGTGTCATCGAGCGGTGAAACCGGACAGCGCTTTGGTGGCTCAGGTGAACCGCTTCGCGCAAAAGGCTCTGCCTGTGCCGTGGGTGCGCGTTTATGATCTGCCAGGATTCGTGTTCTTCAGCCATCAAAAGCATGCGAAGGCGAAGGTGGACTGCGCTGCGTGCCACGGCCCTGTGGCGACACGCGACGTATTGTTGAAGGAGGTGTCGACGAGCATGAATGCCTGCATGGACTGCCATCATCAACGCAAGGCTCCGACCAGTTGCAGCGTGTGTCACGAGCTCGGGCAGTAGATGCCCGATTCGCTCTGGACGATCTTTGTGCTCTCCGCAGCGGCGTTTGGCGGCGGTGCCGTAAATGCCATCGCGGGCGGCGGGACGCTGCTGACGTTCCCCAGTCTTCTCGCAATACTCAGTCCAGTGTCAGCAAACGCAACCAGCACGATGGCCTTGATGCCCGGATCGCTGGCCTCCGGATGGGCCTATCGGCAGGAACTCGGCCGAACCATTCCGCACCTGAAACGTTTGTGGCCTCCGAGTCTCATGGGCGGCATCGTCGGGGCGCTTCTGGTAACACGCCTGCCGGAGCGCGTGTTCGCACACGCTATTCCCTGGCTACTGGTGGGTGCATCCGTGCTGCTGCTGGTCCAGCGGCCGCTCGCGCGTTGCGTGGGTGCACATCCGCATGCAGTGCCGGCATCCCGAACACTACTCGGAGTTGTGCTGTTCCAGTTTTGCGTCGGTGT
>DASQEG010000757.1:0-1660 GCA_035633775.1 Bryobacteraceae bacterium | reverse complement strand
GCGGCTCGCATCAGGTTCGAGTTGACTTGATACGGCGTGAACTCCGCGATGCGCTTTGCGGCCTCGTTCTCCTGGCCCATGCTGGCCCAGACGTCCGTATAGATTGCATCCGCATCTGTCACTGCTTCTTCGGCATCGTGCGTGACTCTGACCGAGGCGCCGGTTGCGGCCCCGAACTCGCCTGCTTGCGCGACCAGATCGGCTGCAGGTTCATAGCCCTTCGGTGTCGCAATCGCGAAGTGCGCGCCCAACCGAACACAGCTCAGCATCAGCGAGTGCGCGACGTTGTTGCCGTCGCCGACGAAAGCAACCTTGCGCCCCGTGAGCGATCCCAAATGCTCAGTGAGCGTCAGTACGTCCGCGAGCGCCTGACATGGATGGAAGCGATCGCTTAGGGCGTTGATAACCGGAACCGAAGACCAGCGTGCGAGGTTTTCAATCGTCTCCTGCCTGAACGTGCGGGCAACGATTCCATGCGTCCACCGGTCGAGGTTCCGGGCGACGTCGGCCAGCGGTTCGCGTTCGCCGATGGGCCCGTTCACAACCACGCAATCGCCGCCAAGCTGCTTGATGGCGAGCTCGAACGTCAGGCGCGTACGGAGCGATGGCTTTTCAAACAGCAGGCTCAGATAGCGGCCGGCCAAAACCGATCGGAACGCGAAAGGTCTGGCCTTAACTTCCTGGGCCGTAGCAACGACGGATCGCAGTTCAGCTTCGGTCAGATCGAGATCGGTAGTCAGGTCGGACGCTTGCATCGCGACTTGTGTATAAATATTCAGACTTATGAATATTTACACATTGTACGTACGCTCCGCAACTGATTACTCCCACGCGCATAGCGAAGAAACATACTCTGCAGAGCCATCTCGGAACCAGCCGTCGAGCTGAGCTACTTCTTTCAACTGTTGTCCTCGAAAACGCGATACCGCGAGGAAGCGGCAGTCGAGGTCCGGAAGTGCTGTCATGTCACCCCACAGCTTCTCGAACTGCGCGACCGGATACACGTCCTCCTGACCCTTGCCCCAGCGCTTTTTCACATCTTTGATCGTGATGTACGTGGGCATGCGTGCGGCCACCCGCCGCACAGCAGCCGCGACGGCATCTTCGTCGGACAACCGTGATCGATCAAGACCGAAGACACCCAGCAGCCGATCGATGTCGACCCATGTGGTGCCCGTGTTGTACCACGTCAGGCAGGATTCTGTGCGTTCGTCGGGCAGGGCAAGCCCCTCCACGAGCCGCGTGCGCCCATCGACGCGCGCGAGACCGCCGCCACGGTCTTCAAAGTGGCGGGCGATCACTTCGAAGGTCATCGCGGCGCCGCTTTCGATGTGCGCGCTCAACGCGGCCGCATCGGGATCCGCCCCGAGGGTGTCCACATTGTGCACGATCAGATGCTGCAGTTGCGGGCGTAATTGTAGCAGCGTCTGCAGTACGCCGTTGCGCAGCAGGTTGGGAACCTCGTACCAGTGCCCGGTCGGGTGCAGACATTGAGATGGCAGGTTATCCGTGTAGTCGCTGCCTTCCCCTGCACGCTGTGCCCAGCCGATCAGCGCCGCGCGCAGGCTTTCCCGGACCTTCTGCTTTTGCTCGTCCAGGATCTGGTGCGGCATCTCCTCCCAGAGAAAGCGGAGGTCGCGCGCCATGGGTACCAGACGCA
>DASQEG010000756.1:0-2923 GCA_035633775.1 Bryobacteraceae bacterium | reverse complement strand
ATCGAGCGGCTCGCTTCGGAAGCCGAGCTGCGCGCGCTTCAGGCGCAGATCAATCCTCATTTCCTATTCAATTCCCTTAACACGCTCTACGGGACCATTCCCCGTTCGGCGGACGGAGCACGCCGAACCGTTCTGAACCTTGCTGAAATCTTTCGATACTTCCTACACAATGACCGGTCCGCCATTCCGCTCAGCGAAGAGTTGAAGATTGTCCGTGCATATCTGGAAGTGGAGCAACTTCGGCTCGGTGACAGGCTTCGTACGGAGATCGACGTCGATGACGCAGCCGAGTCGGCGCAGATTCCGCCGCTTTCTGTTCAGCCGCTGGTGGAGAATGCTGTAAAACACGGAGTCGCCCGACGGACCGGTGCTGGCTATGTGATTCTCCGAATTCGACGTGATGGCGACAGCCTCCGCGTCGAGGTGCGCGACAGCGGGGGCGCTATTCTTCCATCGAACGGATCTCATAGCGGCGTGGGTCTGGACAACGTGCGCCAGCGGCTGCGGCTCACGTATGGTCCACGTTCTCACGTCAGGATAGGAGTCGACGGAGCGGAGACAGTCGTCAGCTTCGAGGTGCCGATCCAGTCTGCGGTCGCGGGCTGCGGTACCCGCCTGCCGGCGGTTACTGCCCGCTGATACCGACAACTGACCCGTTCACCGGCGCACCAGCACGCTATTCACGCCTTCTATGTCATACAGGTAAGTTGCCATGCGAGCCCTGATCGTTGACGACGAACCCCTCGCCCGCAAGGTGCTGCGTGAGGAGTTGGAGGTGGTTTCACCGGATCTTCTGATCGCCGGCGAAGCAGCGGATGGCGAAGCCGCGCTCGCACAGATACATGCACTGCGGCCCGATATCGTCTTCCTTGATCTGCAGATGCCCGGACTCACCGGCTTTGACGTGGTTCGCAACCTGGACCGAGGAACGATTCCGGTCATCATCATCGTCACCGCGTATGACAAACATGCCATTGAGGCATTCGAAGCAGGAGCTATCGACTACCTTCTGAAGCCGGTGAATACGAGCCGCCTTTCGGAGGCCGTGCAGCGCGCCGAGCGTCTACTCGGCAAGCCTGGAGCCAGAGCCGAGCACGCAGCTCGCTTACAGGAAGTCACTGCCGTTCCGGGATTGAACTCGCCGCGCAAGATCGTCGGCCGACTGGGCGAGGAATACTTTCTTCTCCGCCCCGACGACGTTCTGGCATTCCAGGCTGACGGCGACGTGGTCTGGATAGTAACAGCCAAGCAACGGTTCCTTGCGACCATGACGCTCCGCGCTCTGCAGGAAAAGCTGAAGGGCTTACCGTTCCATCGCGTTCACCGCAACGCCCTGGTAAACCTAGGGCACATTCGCAAGATGGCGGCCCTTAGCAGTCAGCGCTGGCTACTGACCTTACAGAACAATCAGGAATTCATTGTCAGCAAGCGTCAAGCCCAAACAGGTCGCCAAATTTTGGACTCGTAGCACTTCTTACTCGGACGTGAATGCCCATGACGCTGCGATGTGCCGGCCCCGGCGTAAACATGCCGCAACGATGTTCTACTCTCTAGAGCATCGTGCCTGAACCGTCACACCAATCCGACCCTCGCATTCTGGGGCGAAGAACTCTGGAGCGGGACCACCGTGCTCTCGTCCAGTTTCTAAAGCCAGGGCTTTCCGTGCTTGACGTCGGTTGCGGCACAGGTGCGATTACGGCCGGCATTGCAAGAGCTGTTGGACCCGAGGGCCGCGTCATTGGCCTCGACCGGGATGAGGGTCTTCTTGAGCGCGCACGATCGGCTCACGCTGCCGTTTCGAACGTTGATTTTCGCCATGGCTGCGCGACGTCGTTAACGTTCCGCGCGCAGTTCGACATTGTGACGGCTGCACGGACCCTCCAGTGGATGGCTGAACCTGCACTGGCCATCTTGAAAATGAAAGAAGCCGCAAAGAGATCCGGCGTTCTCGTACTGCTCGACTACAACCACACCAACAACGAGTGGAAGCCTGAGCCTCCGCGTGAGTTCAAGCTGTTCTACGATTCGTTCCTCGCGTGGCGGGAGTGCAATGGATGGGACAACCAGATCGGCAACCGGCTTCCCGACCTGCTTCGATCCGCCGGTTTAGTGGACGTCAGGAGCTATGTGCAGGACGAGATCACCGAACGTGGTGATCCAGATTTCGCCGATCAGACCGCTTTGTGGTCCGACGTCATTGACACGTTGGGTGATCGCATGGCAGCGGCGGGTTTTTGCACCGAACTCCAGATCGCCGAAGCTCGGCACCACTACACCGCCTGGGTAAGCACCAGCCTGGTGCAACAGAGGCTGGAACTGCGCACCGTCACAGGCGTCGTGCCTTAATCTTAATCCCGTGCCTGTCAGCTTCACTGCGAGTGCAACGGGTGTGCCTTTTTATATGTGATTCCTTCCAGATGAGAGAAGCTCGTCATGGCGAGAAGCGTCGGGTTCTTCACGGCCAGCCGGCTTATCTTTTCATGTACGGCGCCCCGCGACATCGGCCACGCTCGCTCACATCTCACTCGACTCTTTCAGCTCGCGAATAGCGGCCGGGGTACGCCGGATGGGCGTCGACGTTGATGACACGAGGCTGAATGCGCCCCGCCTGTGCAATCGCAAGCTGGAGAAAGCCTTTCGCCGCAACTGCATCGCGATAGGGCTGTGGTGTCGGGGGAGGTTAAAGAGACAGGAGAGCAGGATTGCGGCGCCCGCATGAGCGGGGAACGGAACAGTAACGGACAAAGAAAAAAGCCCTCCTAAAAAGGAAGGCTTTGGGAAGTAACAGGAGGGGATGGCCTTTGGCCATCTGAATATCTGACGGGGGGCAACGGTAGAACGAACGAGAAAGAGAGAGAGTGTATGGAGTGAATGTTTATGGTCAAGCCGAACGGGCTATTAGTACCGGTCAGCTCAACGCATT
>DASQEG010000755.1:0-18227 GCA_035633775.1 Bryobacteraceae bacterium | reverse complement strand
CTCGGGAATTACCTTCCGCAGCAGTTGGACAACGCCGGCGTTGTCTCGCCGCTCGACCACGAGTTCAAGCTCGGCGAGCCATTGCGAGACCTCGCTGCGGTGTACGGGACGGGCCTTCAGTACGCGAATCTTCTTATGAGTCGTGGGAAGGAACTGCTCGTCATCGGTGCTCAGCTCCTCGTAGAGCTTCTCGCCCGAGCGAAGTCCGGTGAACTGGATCTGAATCTCCTCGTCCGGAACCTTGCCGGCGAGCCGGATCATCTGCCGTGCAAGGTCCACAATCCGAACCGGCTCGCCCATGTCGAGCACGAAAACCTCTGAGCCTTTGCCCATCGTGGAGGCAATCAGTACAAGCTGTACCGCCTCACGTATCGTCATGAAGTAACGCCGCATCTCCGGATGCGTCACTGTCACCGGGCCGCCGGCCGCGATCTGCGCCTTGAAGGTGGGAACGACGCTTCCGTTGCTTCCGAGTACGTTGCCGAAGCGGACCGACACGTAACGCGTGCCGTTCTTCGGCATGCTCGAAAGCATCATCTCATCGAAGCGCTTGCTTGCCCCCATAACGCTGGTCGGGTTCACGGCCTTGTCAGACGAGATCATCAGGAACGAGGAGACCTTGTTCTGCCACGCCGACTCGACCAGGTTGCGTGTTCCGATCACGTTGTTGCGGGCTGCCTCGAGGGGGTGCGCTTCCATCATCGGGACATGCTTGTAAGCCGCCGCGTGAAAGATCGATTCGATGCGGTAAGAACGGATCGTGTCGTCGACGCGGTCGCGCTCGCGAATGTCCCCCAAAACAGCCACGAGGTGCAGCGACGGGAAGCTCCCGCGAAGCTCGTTTTCAATTCGAAAAAGTTCACTCTCGGCCTGATCGAAAGCCACCAGCAGTGCCGGCTGCATCGCGGCGATCTGACGGCATAGTTCCGAACCGATGGATCCGGCCGCGCCGGTCACCATGACACGCCGCCCGCACAGCTCCTGCCGGACTCTGGTCTCCTCCAGTTGAACCGGCTCACGCCCAAGCAGATCCGTCACAGAGATGTCACGGATCTGAGCCGTCAGGATCTTTCCTGACAGAATCTCACCCAGCCCCGGAACAGTCTTGACCGTGACGCCGGACGCACGGCAGTTGGCAAGCGCCTCCTGCATCTCCCGGCCTGTCGCTGATGGCATCGCGATCACGATCTCCGAAACGTTCGCGTTACGCTTACGGAGGCGGTCCACAATGTGCGGCACGCGTCTGCCGGAACCGAGCACTCGCAGTCCTTCGATCCGCATGTTACGCCGGTTCGGCGAATCATCAACAAAGCCGACAACACGATACCCCAGGCTGGGGTTGGACATGATTTCGCGCGCAAGCGTGCGGCCGGCCTGGCCTGCGCCGTAGATGAGAATCTGCTTCAGCCGCTGATGATTTGACCTCTGCCGGCGGTGTTCGGCAATCTTTCGGCCCATCGCCCGAACGCACGCAAGCCCGCCAAAGCAGAGAACGAGGTCAAGAATGTAAACCGAACGGGAGACTGTGGTGCCGAGAACGGCAAGCGTCGTGACAGTGAAGACCACGGATCCGGCAACTGCCGTGACAAACAGTCGAAAAAGGTCCTCCATGCCGACAAACCGCCAGACAACGTTGTGCAGGCGTGCCAGAGAAAAGACAAGGCCTTTGACCACCACGCAGATGATCAGCCCGTAGCGAAAGTTCTGCGTCTCCGTCGGCGGGATCGTGAGATCGAACCGCAGCAGGAAGGCGAGAGCAAGTGCGAGCGGCACCAGGACGAAGTGGCTGTAACAGGCCGCGGCGCGCAGCAGCGCATAAATTCCGGAAGTCATGTCCGTTCCCCTTTCCTCTCGAATCCGCTAAGCCCCAACGACCGTGGCCGGGGTACGCTCACCCTGCCCGGACACATGGGCACTGACCACCGCCTTTCGTGCATCGCTCACCAGTCGCCGGATCGTACGGGCGATCCTGTGCACATCATCATCGGTGAGGTTGGGATAAATTGGCAGGGACACCATCCGCTGCCAGAGCTCTGTTGCACGCGGGCAGCCGGCAGGGTCGGCCCACGCGAATTGCGCGTAATACGGGTGAGCCGTGATTGGGATGAAATGCACGCTCGACCCGATCCCCCCTGCAGTCAGACCGTCGATAAACGCGGCGCGTCGCCCGTCAAGGCAGCCACCGAGCTGGATGGGATACAGGTGCCACGCGTGGCGTCCGTACATTGGTTCTGACGGCGTGGTGATCTCGGGAAGGTCGGCCAGCAGGCGCGTATAAAGACGAGCGATTTCCGTGCGTCTCGCAATAAATGCTTCCTGCTTGCGGAGCTGGTGCAGCCCGATCGCAGACTGGATATCGGGAAGGTTGTACTTGAACCCGCAATCGACGACTTCGTAGTACCACTTGCCTGGCGAAGTATAGCGGTTCCATGCATCGCGGCTGATGCCGTGAAGGCAGAGCACCTTCATCCGGTTGTAGAGCGCTTCACTGGGCGTCACGACCATTCCACCCTCGCCTGTGGTCAGGCTCTTGGTCGCATAAAAACTGTAAGCGACAGCATCGCTGCAGCCGTCCGGCTCAGCCGCCGAGGAACCGATCTGGCGGCCTTCGTAATGTGTGCCGATCGCGTGCGCCGCGTCCTCAATGACGAAAAGTCCATGCTCGCGCGCGAGCTTCCAGATCTCCCGCATGCGGCATGCCGCTCCGCTGTAGTGCACAGGCATGATGGCGCGGGTCTTCGCGGTGATCTTCGCTGCGATCAACTCCGGATCGATGTTCCCGAACTTGTCAATATCGGCAAGCACGGGTTCAGCTCCGACGTGGAGAATTGTGTTTACCGTCGCGCAGAATGTGAGCGGCGTTGTGATGACCTGATCGCCGGGCCCGATGCCCAGGCCGGCAAGCGCCAGGTGGAGGCCGGCAGTGCACGAGTTCACGCCAAGCGCATGCGCAGCACCTACATAGGTGCGAAATTCATTCTCAAACTGTGCTGTTCGGGCACCGGTCGTCAACCAGCCGGAGCGCAGGACCTGCGTGACTTCCTGAACCTCCTCATCTCCGACCGAGGCGGTGTGAAACGGAATAAAGGGCTGTGAGTTCATGTGGTCGATCGTAAAAACGCGCGCCGGACAGCATCTGCGTCGAATCCGGCGGGAAAAAAGGAATATCTAACTGTCGCCAGCAGGAGCTTCAGGTCTGACCTCAAGCCACGCTGGCGCAGGTACAGCGCGTTCAGCGCAAGTTTGTCCGGCAGCACGGAAGTACGGTACATCTGTTCGGGATCTGCTGCGCTACTGAGGATCTGCTCTTCGTCGCGATAAACCAGCGTGGCGAGATCGGAGATGCCGGGCTTTACCGATAGAACAACTATCCAGGCCGGATCCTGCGCGTCGACAAATGCCGGCACCTCGGGACGAGGTCCTATAAGGCTCATGTCACCTCGCACTACATTCCAGAGCTGCGGCAGTTCATCGAGTTTGTAACGGCGCAGGAATCGCCCTGTCCTCGTGATGCGCGCATCAGTACCCGCTGTGATGCGCGTTCCAGCTTTTCCTGTCCGCATGGACCGCAGCTTGTAAAGCAGGAAGGGCCGGCCGTTCCTTCCGATTCTCGTCTGCGAGAAGAAGACTGGCGAGCCGTCCTCGACAGCGATCGCGAGCGCGGCTGCGCCAAGCACCGGCGAGGCCACGATGAGCCCGCCCAAAGCCGCCAGCCTGTCCAGTACGTCTCGAAGCATAGGTCTACCGCGTCAACTCCGCGAAAGCCCCGCCCGTACCGGCGCGCCAGTTTCGCTGCAATCCGAATCGCCACAGTCCTGCAAGAAATCCGATCCCATAGCCGAAGTGATACGCGCAAAAAACAATCGGCAGAAGACACAGCAACTCCCATCCATCTCGCCGCGAGACAGCGAATGCTGCTGCGCTCGCTGCGCCAGCATACAGGGCAAACATTGCAGTCCAGAGTGCGGCAAGAGCTGTCGCCCATGCCGGCTGGTTGAAGACCATTGCCGCAGCGGTGCCGATTGCGACCAGAACGAGCGAGCTTACGAAAGCTCCCGGCACGAGGTGCCGCGGGGATGCAGGGATCCGGTGCTTGCGGATCACCGCAACCTTCCAGAATCCGTACTGAAGGTACTGGCGAAACAGCGCCGAAAGAGAAGATCGGGGATGGTACCAGGAGACGATCGTCGGGCTTTGATAGATCTTTCCGCCCGCTCGCGCCAGCCGCAGGTTCAGCTCATCGTCCTGGTTGCGAACGAGGTGTTCATCGAACAGCCCGATCTCGATGAGCTTCTCCCTCCGCCAGCAGCCATAGGGCACGGTGTCCACGAAGCCTTCAAAGGCAGTGTCGTGAAACCCTGCTCCGCCGCACGCGAAGCGCGAGTGATAGGCAGCGGCGATCGCACGTCCCCACAGGCCCTCAGACCTGGTCCGCGCCGGGCCGCCGACGTTATCCGCTCCGGTTCTCCGCATTGTCTCAACACAGCGGCGAATGTAGTCAGACGCATACTCCGTGTGAGCATCCATACGCAGGATCAGGTGTCCGCGTGCCGAGCGGATGGCGGCGTTCAACCCGGTTGAGACGATACGGCCAGGATTGTCGATCACCCGGATGCGCGGGTCACGCGACGTGATGCCAGCGATGACGTCTCTGGTCCCGTCATCGCTCATGCCATCAGCAAGGACCGCCTCCCACGTGATGGCACCTGTCTGCTGAGAGAGCAGGCTTTCGAGGAAAACACGGATATGGCGGCTTTCGTTGCGGCACGCCACGACGACCGTAACCAGGGGTTCACTACTCATTTGTTGACTGCTGCAGGCGGCTGATGACCGCGCGTACCTTTCCCCGCTGCGTCTTTTCCAGTTCCTCTGCCTGTTCGACTATCAGAGGTATGGATCCCAGCCGTTCACGGATTCGCTGCCGAATGAGCTCTTCATCTTCAGCGCCGTAGCCAGGGCTGGGGACAACTCGGACGCGCAGCTGATTCCGCTGCTCCTGAATGATCTGTCCGGCAATCACGTGAGGAAGACTTATGAAAATGCCGTGGAATCGAACCATCTCGCGCCCGTCAGGACCGACCACAACGTCTTCAACCCGGCCAAGGACCTCGGACAGCACTGGCAGGTGATCGCGGCCGCAGGCGCAGCCCTCGACCGACCATCGCGCGAGGTCGCCGATGTCGTAGCGGATCAGGTACTGAGTCCGGTTCAGCATTCCCGTGCAGACGACGCGTCCGTCTCTGCCTGGACCGACCGGCAGATCGGAGTCGTCGAGGATTTCGACAATGCCGAAGTCGGGGTGTACGTGGAGCGATCCGTGCTCGCACTCTGTTGCAAGCACGCAGTTCTCAACCGCTCCGTATTCTTCATAGGCGCGTGCGCCGAATGCTTTCGCGATGCTGTTCTTCTGGTCAGCCTGCAGTTTCTCGCTGCTGAGCACCAGAGCCCGGGGCTTATACGTCAGCCGCAGACCGGCCGAAAGCATCATCCTCGACAGCAGGTAATGCGATTGCGCATACCCGGTGAGCACGTCAGGACAATATCGGTTGAAACCGTCGACGTAATTCGCCGCTGTTCCGGGGCTGATGTGATAAGCGGAGAAGTAGGTCTGGCGCTCCGCCCAGTTGTGCCGGTAGTACGGCGGCTGCGCGTGAGGGCTCGTCACCACCATGCGCCCGCCAATCATCGATCGCGAGCACCGCAGGCTCACACCTGCCCATCCGAAGGACCGCACCTCTCGCGCGGCAACAAACCGCCGGTGGTCATCGGGAGTGCACACCGACGTAATGGGTGTGCCCGTGCTCCCGCTGCTGTAGTACTTGCGAACCTTGCCCCCTGCGGCAGTTCGGGACACAAACGCTTCGGGCTGGTTCCGCAGGTCCACCTTGGCCGTAACCGGCAGCTTGGGGAGTTCGTCGAGGCGCATCCGCAGGAGATCCGCAGTGCCGATGCCTATACGGCTCCAGTTGTCGCGATAGTACGGAACCTCTTCATATGCGCGGAGCAGGTGACCCCGCAGCTGCTCTTCCAGCCACGACGCCATCTGCGACGGGGTCCACCGGTCCCGCTCCTGAAATTCCTGCACATACAACGGGAACTTGCCCCCCAACCTCTCGTTGCGCCACTTGAGGCCGTAGAGACTGACGGCGACGTTCTGACCCCAGGGCGGCAGGCCTTTGTAGAGTTTCTCCGCGAGTGCCATCGGGCTCAACTCTCCTGCTTAACGACCTTCGCGAAGCGGGTTGGCGTAGATGATCGTCTGGGCTCGCGCAATCAAACAACGAACGGACGCCGGCAGAATCTTCGGCTCGGCTCGTAGTGCCCATTCAGCGTAGGCCTCCGATGCGGTTCGGTTCGGTATGACCCGCCGAAACCGCTCAAGGCCAGCGAACGGAATCACGTGCACGGTCCGAAAGTACTTTTTGCCAACCCGCGCGTAATGAGCACTGCTTTGGTCTCTTTTGGGATGTGGATCTGATGCTTGCCATTCGGCGAACGCAGCACGCTGTAAAATCGAAGGCCGCTCAGGCGCAGGCACGATCCATCGCACGGTGTCCAGCAGTGCACTGTTTACTGCCGGCTCCATGAATCTCGCTTCGCCGTTGCGCTTGAGCAGCGCGGCACATTTTCGGACGAACCGTTCTTCCAGTTCGTGGTCGAGATGGTGGAGGAAAGCTTTCCCAACGATAAAGTCGAACTGCGGGAAATCTGCGGCCAGGAAATCGCCGCAAACAGCATTCACTTCAAGCGACAGAACCGAAGCGGCGTGGCGCAGCATGCGGACGGCAGGCTCGGCGATCTCGACGGCAGTAACCCTGGCCCCAAGCCTCGCCATGATTAATGCATTCAGGCCGTCACCGGCACCAAGCTCCAGAACCGTGCGGCCGCCGAGTCTCTGTGCGAACCCGTCGCGATAGAGACCGTGCCACGAGGTATGTTTTCGAATCGCACCGGTAAAGAATCCGAGGTCCCGCGCCCGGTCCAGCAGAGGCTCCAGTTCCAGCGACTCGTAAACAGAGTTGTAGTGCTCGCGGTTGCGTTCTACCGACAGTCTTGTATCAAACATGGGCTGGTTTGCCGATCTCTGCCTGAACCTGAGGCGACCCGTATACGGACCCGAGCGCGTCGTGTCGTGTCCGCCGGAGGAACGAGTGCCGCCTGAAGCACGCTTCGCGTGCAGCGCTTTCTGCATACAGCGCGCTGTCGGGCGGGGCGCCATGATAAACGACAACTACCGGGCGCGGATTCTGCTCCCACGACCGCTGGATGTTCTCAAGAACACGCTCGAGCACCGGCGGTTCGAACGGATCGTAGAAATAACAAACTACGGGTCCTCCGGGCAGCTCGAACTCGGCTGCGTCCGCGCACACCGAACGAATGTTTTCGGTCTTCCGATCAGTGCTTGAGTATGCGGCGATGTTTCGCACCGCGATCTCGTGCAGTTCCCTCCCGAACTCGACGCCTGCGATCTCGCGGAACCCGTAGGCGGATGCCAGCAGGAGTGTGAGTCCTTTGCCTGACCCGTAGTCCACAAACGCATACATCGAGTGCTTGATTCCGAGCCCGTCCATCAGTTCGCTGAACACTTCGGGCCGCGTGGCCTTGTAGTAGCGCGCGAAAACGTAGTTCGGGCTGTCGATATGCATGGAGGCGATACGAACGATACCGCTGGTGTCAACTCCGTGTTGCTTATCGAACGGACTCTGCTCGGCCTCCTGACGCCGCCGCCATGGCAGAAACCCGATTAGCGAAACCTTCAAGACGCGAGCGGCCTCGGATGGGCCCTGCTCCCGAGCCGTATGCCAAAGCCGCCTGTTCAATAGAACGGCCGTGTGAGCTTTCTGCCGTGCTGCCCTGTACAAGTTCATGCGGGTACGTCGGGTCGCAACCCGGCCTGTATTGAATGGAGGTCGATCGTGTCTCCGCTCTCTCCTGCTGACACGGGCTGCGCAACATTGCAAACCACTGCCCGAAACTTCGCATTTGCGCCACGCGGGATCGCATCTGTGCGTTCGAGGGTGATCCGCACCGCGCCCATTCTTGACTGGACGCGCTCACGAAGGCGCTCGGCCATCGCCGCAGAAAAGCCCTCCGCAGGCACATATCGAATGCGCACACGGTCAAGCGCTTCCTGGACGATCTGCGCTTCATGGACCGCAATGTCTGTATCGAACACGATCTCCATCGCACTCGGACTGAGTCGTCTGCCGTCGGCCGTGAGCAGCGTGTCGCTGATCCGCCCTTCGATGTCCTGCAGCAGCGGCAGCGTACGCCCGCAGGCACACGTCGCCGCGCTCTGGAACGATGCACGGTCGCCGATGCGGTAGCGGATCAGCGGCATCTCAGAGTTTAGAAAGCCGGTCGACACAAGGTCGCCCGACACGGTTCCATTCGTGTTCGTTGTAGCGTCAGCAAGTTCAAGCCACCCGACCTCGGGCCAGGCATGCATGTTGCCGTGACCGCATTCCGACGCCGCTGCCGCCATCTCTGTCATGCCATAGGTCTCCCGTGCAGGACATCCGAACGCCGTCTCAAGCAGTTTCCGCTGTTTCCGGGTAAACGGCTCGGAACTGGAGAGAACGACCCGCAAACGCGGAGTCTCCAGCCTGCTCCGCAGCACTTCGCGTGCGATCGTTTCAAGCGCTGAGCTGTGTCCCCACAGGTAAGACACTGAATGCTCCGCCAGTGCTGCCAGATAATGCCGAACTGTGACCGCCGAGACGTGGTACGCCGACATGTACAGCTGATTGAGCCCGCGGTTCCAAACCCAGAACGGGGGCGTCTTCTGCGAGGCCGGCGCAACCAGCTGCGCTCCGAGAGATGCCCAGCGGTCTGCCCGGCTCACACCATTCCATAAGCGGAAGCGAGCTTCACACAGCGAGTACCAGCTGCGCGTCGTTTCTTTTGAGAACCACAACTTGATGGGCTGACCCGTAGTTCCGCTCGTGGTTTCTGCGCGCATTGCAGTTCGCCGATTGTCTGCGACGAAGGCGTACGGATTTCGCCGGATGTCGTCCTTCTCAAGGATGGGCCAGTTCTGCAGCACCTCGGGAGAAGACTGGTCGCCCCGATGACGGCGCTTAGCCCACATCTCGCGGTAATAGGGAACATTTCGGGACGCATGATGCAGCGTTCTTGCCAGCTGATCTTCCTGCCATCCGCGCCACTTATCGGCGGTCCACGTTTCGCGCTCAAGCGCGGCACTTGTCCTTTCGTCAACATCGGCACCATACCGCCAATGGTTGAGGACGTAACCCCGGGCGCTGGCGAGCAACGGACGGGCGAGCGGAAAGGCGTTGTAGACCCGCATCGCAAACTCAGGCATTAAGAAGATCGTGCCGCGAAACTAACAGTGTTTCAATAGTACGTTCGTTGGTTTTTCGTACTAGGTGGCCTGTACGGCTGCAACCGCAATCCTGCTGGTCCGCTGGCGCCACCAGCGAACGAATTCGACAATACCTGCATCGAAAACAGTCTTAGGCGAATACCCGAGCAGAGCTCTGGCTTTCGAGATATCTCCCCACGTCTGTGGAACGTCACCTGGCTGTTCCGGCATCCACGCAATCGAGGCTTTCACAGCGAGCGCGGACTCAAGCGAGCGCACAAGCTGAGCCAGCGTGACTGTGCGTTCGTTGCTCAGATTAAAGATCTCAAAGGTCGAAGCCGTATAGCTCATGGCTGCACGGAAGCCTTCGACAATATCGGCAACGTAGGTGTAGTCGCGCCTGGTTTCTCCATCCCCAAATAATGAGATCGGCTCACCGCGAAGCATCAGCTCGGCAAACTTCCGAATTGCGAGATCGGGGCGCTGGCGCGGCCCGAACACCGTAAATAACCTGAGGGCGACAAAACGCATCCCGTACAGATGCGAATACACGTGCCCGAGGAGTTCGCCGCTCACTTTCGTGCTTGCGTAGGGGCTGATCGGCATCAGCCCCGAGTCAGATTCCTGCCAGGGCACTCTCGGATTTACGCCGTAGACGCTGCTCGACGACGTAAACACAAACTGCTTCACGCCGCGCCTCCGTGCGAACTCGAGCATCGTCTGCGTTCCGGCGACATTCGTCTCCTGGTACGCGAGCGGCGCCTGAATCGACGGACGCACGCCAGCTTTGGCCGCAAGGTGGACGATGACATCGTAGTCACCGGCAATTCTGTCCAGTGCTGATGCATCCCGGATATCCGCTTCCGCCAGAGTGAAGCCAGGCGTTGCAAGCAGGCTCGTGATGTTTTCCTGCTTCTGCCGACGATCGTAGAACGGATCGAAGTTATCAACAGCAGTGACGCGCCATCCTTCGCTGATCAGTCGTTCGCATAGATGGCTGCCGATAAAGCCGGCGCCACCGGTGACTAGTGCTCGTTGCATATTAATGTGCTGAAAAAGCCGTGTCTGTTCGGAGGGCAGCCGTTGCTGACGAGCAGAGGACGTCCTCCGTCCGGTCGGCAAGCCGCTCGACGGTGAAGTTTTCTACAACGCGACCGCGAATCTCAGCCGGTCGGGGAACGCTCGCGACGAGTGCATCCAGCCACGCTTTCGCCAGTGCGCGAGGGTCGCGCGGCGGAACGACGGTTCCGAGCGAACCCACGACAAAGGCTGCGTCGCCAACATCGGTCACTACGCAGCGGCACCCGCAGGCCATGGCTTCCCCAACCACGTTTGGAAATCCCTCACCGTTCGACGACGACAGGCAGAACACATCGAGGGCGTTGTAGACGGCCTGCATGTCCTGCGTAGGCGCTTGCCACACAACACTCCCGGCGAGATTCAGCTCGGATGCAAGTGACTTCAGCCTCGAACCGATCTCCGGTGATCCGCCGCCCACAATGACCGGACGGAGACCAGGAACCTCTTCAATCGCCAGTGCAGCGGCCCGGAGAAACGTCTCGTGGTCCTTCATCGGATCGAAGCGGCCGACGGCGCCGATAACGGGCACATGCTCAGGGATACCCCATTGAGCCCTCATTCGCCGCCTTGCTGCGCGATCGGGCGCGAACCTGCGAACATCGATCCCATTCGGGATGGAGACGCTGCTCGGAATCGCGCATCCGCGATCGCGCCAGTATCTCAGACCTGCGTCGGAGTTGAAGATCATCAGGTCGGCAAAGCGTGCCATCCGGGCAGCGACACGGTACGTAATCTGGGTCGTTCTGCTGTACTTGGCATACTCCATGTCCGAATCACGAATTCCCCAGACCAGCTTTGCCCGCGGCGCTACGGTTCGCGCGAGCGTTGCAGCTATGTTTCCGGCCGACAGGTAGCCGTGCAAAACGTCGGGTCGCTCCCGCCTTACCGTTCGGAGCAGTCGAATCCCGAAGCTTGCCGGATGGTCCTTGTCAATGAAGATCAGGCGGACGTACCGCGGGTCCAGACTGCCTTCGTGGACTCCACCGCGACGGAACACTCCGACCGCCACGTCGTGATTGCGACGTCCGAGCTCGTTTGCAAGTGCAGCCAGCTGGCGCTCTGCGCCGCCATTCTCGAGGGAGCGGATGAGGAACAGTATCTTCACGGAATCACCAGATGACGCGCAGGCCGTGGCACCTGATTGCTGCCCGGTATGGTTGCCGAAGGGCCGCGTGTCAGGCGCGGCGCACGAGGATGCAGCTGCCGTTTCCCCGCGGCTTCTTTTCTTCGTGCCTGCACTGGTGACCCGGCAAGGCAACCGTACTCGCTCATGGCAATGAAGCCTGCTGCCATGTACCAAAGACCTTTCGACTGAAACTCGCGCGAAAAGAACGCACTTGCGATGACAAACGTAACCAGCAGCCCGAGAGCGAAGAAACCCTGTTTCCGCCGCCGGAACCCTACCCATGCGAACGATCCGACGTACGCCGCGAGTGCGAGCAGGCCGAAGACGCCGTTCTCGACCATCGTCTTAATCCAGGCCGAGTGCGCCAGCTTCTCCTGCCCCGTCAGTGCCAGTTCGTTGTCGAGCAGCCCTGCGTAGGAGCGCCCGAAGCCTCCGGTACCTACGCCGAACGGGTTCTGCCGGAAAAGATGGAGCCCCGCAAGCGCAAGGTCTGAGCGGCCGCTGGTGCGAGAATCAAGTTCGCGGCCGTCGTCAAAGAGCTTCTCGATCCGGTGCACCGCGAACTCCCCTTGTGCCGCGAACACGGCCAACATTCCTGCCGCTCCCGCGCTTGCCGCAGCCACGGTCCAGAAGCGCTGCATGAAGCTGCGCATGGTAAGGAACATATAGCCGAGACAGACGATGCAGATCAGCATCGCTCCGCGGCTACCGCTGAAGAACACCCAAAGGCTGTTGATCAGCGCGAGCGCAGTGAGCGCCGCCTGGCCTCGCCATCCGGCTCGTGCGAAGGGGAACGCCAGACATATCGAGAACAAGGCCGTAAGCGGGAAGGCGGACCATGCGTTCTTGTTCATCTCAGGCAGGGTGGAGATCTGGAGAAAGTAGACCATTCCGCCAACGGCTGCGACGCCACCGTTCACGATGGCCAGCCAGTACAGGATATTCGCGTCTTTCTCCACCCGCAGGTGACAGATCAGCAGACCGGCAGCCGCGAGCACGTTCAGCACGTTGTACATGCCGACTTCGACGGCCGGAGTGAACGTCAGGTGCACGACCATCAGCAAAATGAAAGCAATCAGAATCAGAGTCGAGGCATCCCGGATGCGAAGCACCTTCGGGTAGAACAGCACCATCAACAGGATCAACAGGTAGTTGAAAGTGTTCCAGCGGAAGAGGCCGCCGCTCATCAGATACACGCGCGTCAATGGATCGATGGTGGTCAGCACACCAATGCCGAGCAGCCCGAGCGCCGGGTACCGCAACCCTGCCAGTGCGGTGCCGAAACCAAGAATACTGAGCAGTGTGACGCTGACCCCGAATCCGGCAACAAGCCCCGCTGATGCAAACGCCACGGCAACGGCGACAAACAAAGATCCCCACCGATCACTTGGCGCTGGCTGCGGGCGCGCTGTTTGCGGTGCCTGAAACACTGGTGCCGGTGCCGGTCTCATGCGAGCAGTCTCCCTCCGACGAGCCTGCACTTCCAGGCTTGTGAACAGATGCGGCCGATCTCAAGCTGCCACTTCTCGAGCGTCAGCGATTCGGCGTACAAACGGCATCGGCGGCGCAGCTGGTGCCAGTCCGCGGTCCCGGTCAGTGCCGTGCGAATCGTCGCCGCAAGCTGGTCAACATGACCGGGCTCTACCACCCAGCCCCGCTGCCCCTCACCTCCGATGACGGTGGCAGCCGCACCTACACGCGAGGCGATTACGGGCACACCATGAGCCATCGCGTCGAGCCAGGCTTTACTGAATCCTTCGGTCAGGGACGGCTGTACGCAGAGATCGGCGCTCGAAAGAACAGCTGTCAGGCCCTGACGGTCGAGCTGACCCGTGAACCGCACCTGACGAGCCACATTCAGCTGAACGGCCAGAGCTTCGAGGCGTGGGCGGTCAGGGCCGGCACCCATGAGCGTAACCCGCGGAACCGGCATGAAGCCCTGCTCATTGAGCCGGGCCAGCGCGCGCAAGAGATACTCGATGCCTTTTTCCTCCGATAATCTGCCGCAGTATGCGAGTTGCGGCGGGTTGCCCGGGCTGCGATTAAGATCGGGGTCAATGCTGTTCAGTTCGCTCTCGCTCAGTGCTGTCGAAAAAATCCAGTGCATGTTCGGTGCGGGCTCGTCCTTTCCGCTGCCTGTGGCCAGCATGATGTTCGCCCCTCCGGCGAAGGCTCGCATCAGGGACCGCGTCACCCGGTTCATGAGGGTTGTCTGTGAAGTCGCTGACCAGCTGCCGCCATACCTCGCAATGAGGCGCTTGCGTGCCAGCAGCGCAAACCCCAACCCGAGCAGCGGAATGTCACCGGGCAGGGGGACATGCACAACATCGGCGCTCCGGATGTGCCGCATCATGACCTGTGAGTAATAGGCCAGATTGAGCAGAACCGAGACTTTCCTTCTGCCGTCGGTTCCCGTGGGCCCGCGCATCGGCACTACTCGTGCCTTCGCCGGCAGCGGCTGGCCTCCTGGACGGGGACGGCCGTCAATCATCAGAAGATCCATCTCATCGAACAGCCCTGCAATACCTGCCATCTGCCGCGGAAAGCCACCTGCGGCCATCCACACCCCGTCCTCACTGCGCCAGCACTCGACAAACGAGATCGCACAAACCTTCATCGGCTCGCGCTCTCTTGAGCCCCGGTGGAGCTTTGACCGACGCCGTGCCCCAGAGCAGGCCTGCTCGCGCGCGTCCCAAGACCGCTGAGCAGCCGTTCCCATTGCGGCAGAACATGCGCCCAGTCGAACGTCTCGGCCTGGGCCCGACCGCGCGCTGACAGCCCTCGCGCAAGTTCCGGGTTGCTCACGACCCGGTCAACCGCGGCCGCCGCGGCCGATGCATCCCGGCACGGCACCAGCAGACCGTCGATCCCGTCGCGCAGAAGGTATGGCACGCCGCCAGGATTTGTGCTGACCACGCACAGCCCGCAGGCCATGGCCTCCAGTACGCTCAGAGGTGTGTTGTCGATGTCGGTGGTGTTGAGAAACACGTCTGCCTGGTTCAGAAACTCTCGCACCCGATCACGGGCGACGGCGCCGGTGAACGTGATCCGCGACGTCACACCAAGGTTCGCCGCCGCCTGATGCGTTCGTTCGAGACTTCCATCGCCGGTGTCGCCGCCAACCATGGTCAGGTGCACGTCCGGCCACCTGCGCGCAAGTTCCGCCACGACCGCCGGAGCCATGGCCGGGTTGTAGATCTGGTTGAAGCGGCGCACCCACACGATCTTCGGCCGGGCGGGCTGCCTGAAGCGGAACGGGTATTCGGTGATGCTGAGCGGGTTGGGCATCAGCGATGCATCTGAGCGATACTGCTGCATCCTGTCCAGCAGATAAGCCGAGGGTGCAACGACGGCTGCAGCCCGTGCAAGGCATGAAGCCACGCGTCGCTTCCGTGTGGCTGAAAACTCCGGCAATGCTCCACCGTGCAGGGCATAAACGAAGGGCACGCGCAGCGCCCGCAAGAGAGCACCCGCGGCCTCGCCCCAAAGAAATGCGTTTCCGCTGAAGAGGTCGACCACAGCAACGTCATACGAGGGCCGCCGGGCGGCGATCGTCAGCAAAAGGTGAGCGGTGCGCGCTGCGCCGGACCGGAATGAGGAGGCGCACACGCATTTATGACCGGCACCCGTCAGCCGTTCAGCCAGATCCTCGATCGGCGAGCGGCTTCCGCCGTGCACGGACAGGAAAGTGCCGGTCAGAAGCACGCGTGGTTTCCACTTCGTGCACTCCTGCTTCATTGCGCTCCAGCACTGCGCGCCTGCAGCGGCCTGACCCGCTCCGAGCGCCATGACAAATATCCCTCAACAAATCCCTTCAGCCTCGACCATGCGACCTTGCCGTTGTACAGCTTCGGCTGTGCTGCAAGCACGAGTACATCGATAACCAACTCGCCGGTGGCAACGTGGACCGCGGCCAGCACGTCAGCGGCTGACCGCCTCCGCTTTGCGTAGCTTCGGCCCAAACCAAACGCGGCACGCCAGGTCTGAAATGCATGCGCGTGGCGAGCCTCACTCGACATGTGGTGCTCGAGATGGAGATCGCCGCTGACAATGAGGCGCCAGGACAGGCCTACATCCATCGAAAAGTCCCGGTCTTCGACGATCATCTTTTCGTCATAACGGAGGCCTTCGATTGCCTCGCGGCGGAAGATCTGACAGAAGCCGGGGAGCCATTTGACCTCACGGCACCCTGAGAACGGTTGGAGAAACGCCAGGGTGACGCTGCGACCGAGGTGGTTGGAGTCACCCGGCACGAGACTCGGTGTAATGCCGAGCAGCTTGCGCAGCTTCCAGCGCGCAGGCACGGGCGTGTTGTAGTTCCGTCGATCGTATGCCGTGAGCCCGCCCGTCGTGCGATGTTCGGGAAGCTCGAGAATCTTGACAGCATCTCTGACGAAGTCGGGCGGAATCGATACGTCGTCATCCAGAAAGATGATGTAGTCGCCCTGCGCCCGGCTAATTCCGACGTTGCGCGCTGCTGCAAGTCCCTTCGGGGCACCCAGAAAGCGCACCTGCACAGGGCCTTCGGAGGGCAGGTCCGGTGCCGGTTCACCGTCTCGTCCTACCACCAGAACTTCCAGGTGAGGGTAGCTCTGGGCCCGGAGCGACTGAACCAGCGGAAGGAAGACTTCCAGCCGCCGGATCGTACAGATAATGACGCTAACGAGTGGCATGGTCCTTACCTGACAATTGCTGCCGTGCTGAGTGATGACTCGTTCCAGCGGGCCGCAGAATACAGGTTCTCCAGAATCTCCATCGCCCGCCGGCCGTCCTCGGCAAGCGAAAGGTGCCCCGGCGCCGCGCCGCGAATGTACTCAACGAAGGCCCGAAGCTCAGCGGTGAACGACAGGTCTTCGGACGGGAACTCTTCCTCGGTCAACGGCGGCGTCGTTTGCAACCATTCCCACCTCCGCACGACGCGAAAGCGCTGCGGACCGTAGAACCCTCCGCGTCCGCGGATCTGAATCTGTGCATCGGTTCCGAACAGGTCAAGAGAGAAGAGGCTCTGCCACTCGGTGATGCTGATGTGGATCTGCGCCACCCGGTTCTGTTCCAGCCGCAGCGTCGCAAACGCGTTGTCCTCAACATCGACCGGCCAGAACGACCTCGTCAGGTGTGCGTCACCGCCTTGCACTTCACCGGCAAGGAAGCGGAGCAGATCGATGACATGAATGCCCGGGTCAAGGAGTGCTCCTCCGCCGCAGAGGGCCTTGCTCGTCTTCCACTCTCCTTCATAACCGGGACGGCCCCCATGTCCGAGGACGAAACGCACGTGCGTCAGCTCTCCAACGGCACCGGAGGAGAGCAGTGCCTTCGCCTTCTGAATGCCCGGATAGAAGCGGTAGTTGAAGCCTGATGCGAAGCGCTGCCCGGGACCCACGCAGGACAGAATGCTCTCGCACTCCCGCATGTTCAAGCCGAGCGGCTTTTCACAAAAGACGTGCCTCCCCGTGCGCAGCGCAGCTGTCGCGATCTCATGCGTCAGGAAATGAGGGACGGCGACAATGACCGCATCCAGATCCGGACGGTGGAGCAGCGTCTCGACCGAAGCTTCGGGAGCGCAGCCGTACGCTGCGGCAGCTTCCGCGACTCGGGAGGGATCGGGGTCGAACGCCGCTGCCAGTCGCACGCCTTCGATCCGTGCGAGCGCCTTCGCACGGTTGCGTCCCATCAGGCCATAACCAATGATGCCAATATTCACTGCTGTACTCTCCGCAACGTGTAAAGATCCTCTGACAACGACGTCCACTGCTGGTAATCGTCTTTCGCGTGAATGAACCGGCCTGAGATGTGGTCAGAAGCCGACGAAGCCAGGTACATCACAAGTTCCACCGGTTGGTCCATCGTTCCCGCGGACCGAACCTCGCCCCCTGCGGCACGAACCGCCTGGAGCATTTTCGTCTCGATCGCGCCCGGCGCGATGACATTCGCCTGAACGTTATGTTGCGCTGTCTCCATCGCAACCGTTTCCGTCAGCCGGACCACGGCCACCTTGCTTGCCGCATACGCCGAGAATCGTGGATACCCGTATGCTGCGCCGCCTCCGGCGAAGTTGATGATCTTGCCGCGGCGTGCCTCGATCATGAAAGGCAGCGCTGCGCGCATCGTGTGGTATGTGCCTACGAGGTTCGCCTCCAGCGTTGCCGTCCACGCTCCCGGTTCAGTGGTCCAGATCTCACCCGTTGGCCCGAGGATCGCGGCGGCGTTGACCAGGACGTCGATCCTTCCCCATCGCCCCACGCAACTGGAAATGGCCTGTTGGACAGCTGCGTAATCCGCTACGTCGACGCACTGGCCGACAGCTTCGGTTGAGCCACTGACCTGCGAGGCCACGTCCAGGACGTCCCCGGATCTGGCAAGCAGAACGAGGCGGCAGCCACGTTCGGCGAACGCCCGTGCAACCGCCTCCCCGATGCCCCGACTGGCACCCGTGACACACACCACGGAGCCGTGAAGATTTGTATCTGAGTTGGTCAATCCATTTTCTCGAATGCGAGCGTTAATGAAGGTACAATCTGAGCGCCTATCGTCAGCTTCACAGCTTTGAACAGCGCGCGCATGCAGAGCTTAATCCCTGGGAAGGCGAGCCTCGGCCGACGATGCATGCCAGAGATCGATCCGATCGCCGAGCCCTGAGTCGGTCCGTACCTCGAGCATGCGAGCCCTGGCGCCGAGCCGGCGCAGACGTCCGGAAAT
>DASQEG010000754.1:0-8458 GCA_035633775.1 Bryobacteraceae bacterium | reverse complement strand
CGGTATGAGGTCTTTTCAGGCCTCGACATGGCCGTGTTCGCAGATGCTGGAAAGGTGACAGATCGCAAGCGGGACATCCACTTTCGCGATCTTGAGAGCAGTGTCGGGTTCGGTTTCCGCTTCAATGTTCGTAACAACGTGTTCCTTCGTGTGGATACCGCGTTCAGTCATGAAGGATTTCAAGTGTGGTTCAAGTTCAATAACGTGTTTAGTGCTGGTCCGGTAAAAACATCCAGCAGCCAGGGAGAGTTCTGATGCGCACGATCCTTTTCACAACCATCCTTAGCGGGTGGATCGGTGGTCAACTGACTGCGGAAACACCACGCTTTCGCCCAGACGATCCGATCTGGCAGATGCCGCAGCCATTGCCTGTCAGTGCTGCGCGCATGAGAAAGATCGGTGATTTTTATGACGTCTTCTACAACGAGCTCGGGAAGCCAGGAGAACGGCAGCCACGGCAGGGAGAGCCGATTCGCGCACGAGGTGTCAATACGCTGGGAGAGGTGCCGGACGGCGAGTGGTATGTGAACCGCCATTACTGGAGGAGGCTCAGTCCTGCGGAACTGGAACAAGGTCCGGCGGGCGAGCCTCCCAGTCGTGCCGATAAATGGACGGTGGTTGCGGCGAAGAACGAGGGCGTGACGCCCGGATTTACCATCACAGATGCAACCGGCAGACGCTTCGTTCTGAAGTTCGATCCGGTAAATTATCCCGAACTTGCAACTGCGGCCGACGTCATCAGCTCGCGGTTCTTCTACGCGCTCGGGTACCATGTGCCGGCAAATCACATCGTGTACTTCAAGCGGGAAGATCTCGTGTTGGGTTCAGACGTAGGCTTTTTCGATCGCTCGGGACACAAACGCAGGATGACCAAACAGGATCTTTACGACGTGCTCGGGACGGTCCACAAAAACTCCGATGGTCAATACAGGGCGGTGGCAAGCCTGTACCTCACAGGCGAGCCGATAGGACCGAGGCGGTGGCACGGTACTCGGCGTGACGACCCGAACGATACGGTTCCGCACGAGCACAGGCGAGACCTGAGAGGGATGAAGGTGTTCGCGGCGTGGCTGGCTCACGATGACTCGAGATCGATCAACAGCCTGGACATGGTGGTGGACGATGGCGTCAGGCATGTCAGACATTATTTGATCGACTTCGGTTCAACGCTCGGGAGCGCCAGCTATGGGCCGAACAGTCCTCGGTCGGGGAACGTTCCTTTCTTCTCCTGGCCGGAGGCTGCAAAGGAATTGTTCACTGTCGGGCTATACCTACCGAAATGGTCGCTCGCAAAGTATCCTAAGTATCCATCGGTCGGCCGTTTTGAGCACGCCCGATTCAATCCTGAACGATGGGTTCCCGAGTATAGAAATCCTGCCTTCGAGAATATGTTGCCGGACGACGGCTTCTGGGCGGCAAAGCAGGTCTCTGCGTTCACGGACGCAGACATCCGCGGAATCGTTCGGACCGGGCAATTGTCTGACCCGAATGCGGAGCAGTGGCTGGTCGAGTGCCTCATCCAAAGGCGCGACAAGATAGTGCGCGCATTTGTGCCGAAGTTGCTGCCTCTCGACCGCTTTCGGATCGAACAGGGACGCCTGAAGTTCGATACGGTCGGATCGTTACTGATGGGATCACCCCGCTATGGCGTCCGGTGGTTTCGAAGCCGGCCGGGCCAGCAGGAGCGTAGTATCAATGGTGCGGGTGGTGCAGATCTCCCGCTAACCCACGATCAACTGGCAAGCGAGGAAATGCTGATTGCGCATTTCTACTCGGGCGACCCGCGGACCATTCGAGTATATATACGGGTTCTGTCCGACAAGGCCGAGGTGGTTGGCGTTGAGCGTACGTGGGGTACTGGCAAAGACGAGCCGTCGTCCAGTGTTGCTGCCGTCTCGCGGAAGCCGTGACCTGAGCGGCGGCCTGCTTTCGAGAAGTGGATCGGCAGGCCGCCGCCCGAGCAAGATGTGAGCTCGTGAACTTTGGATTTCGCCCTACACCTTTGGTGTAGCTGGCGTCGTCCGATGCGAGGAAAGTGATCCCGTTCGCGACCGCAAAGAGGTACGCCGACGCGGCATGACGCGCTGCCTGGGCGCAGTTCGCTGTTGTATGCGGGCGTGACTACCGTTGCTGACTGACTGCGTTGACTGGGATCCTGCGAATCTTTGTTGCAGATTGATTTCCTTCGTGTGTAGCTGGCTAGATGGTGGCGCCCGCAGCATGTGGACGCCATTGCTCCGGTGTCCCCGACAGCAGGAACACCAGTCCCTCGGACATGGTCGGGTGAGCAAACAAGGCGTCGCGCAGGACCGTGAATGGGAGTTTGCCGAGCATCGCCGTGTGCACGGCAGCCAGCAATTCGCTGGCTTCAATTCCGAAGGCCGTAAAGCCGAGGATGTCATCAGACGAATCGGCGACCAGCAACTTCATAAAGCCCCGCGGCTCGCCAAGCGTGCGCGTTCTGAGAATGCCAGACATTGGCATCGAGAACATCCGGTACGCGATGCCCGCTGCGCGAGCCTGTCCTTCATTCAGGCCGACTCGCACCAACTCGGGATCCGTGAACATGCAGGACGGCACCAGTCGGCCCCGCGTGCTTCGATCGCCTCCGGTGAAGTTCGCCATGAGAATGGTGTAGTCATGGTACGCAGCATGTGTGAACTGGGGTGTGCCGGCGCCGTCACCGACAGCCCAGATGTTTGCAGCTGTGGTCGCAAGCCGCTCGTCCACTATGATGTAGCCATTGGCATCGGTTCGTACGCCTGCGATGTCAAGTCCCATGGATCCGGTGTTTGGGACACGACCTGTGGCAACGAGCAAGTCGCTCGCTTCCATCTGGCGAGTGCCGCCAGTGGTTTCGATGGTAAGTCGCACAGCCTGACCTGAGGTCCCGTGCACCTGCCGAACGGTGGAGCCGCACAGTACCTGTATCCCCTCGTCGGCGAAGAGTTCTTGAAGTGCGGCGCTGACATCCTCGTCTTCGCGATTCGCTAGCCCGGGACCTTTCTCAAGGACGGTCACCCTGGACCCGAACCGGCGAAACGCCTGAGCAAACTCCATCGCAATGTAGCTTCCCCCGATGACGACGAGGTGATCGGGTACTCGAGTGAGTTCGAGCGCCTCGACGTGTGTCATGGGTTGTGCCTCTCTCAACCCGGGAACTTCGGGGATCATCGATCGGCTGCCGAGACTGAGGACAATCCGATCAGCCGTTACATTCCGCTCGCCACCTTTGTTAAGGCGCACAGTTACCTGATTTGCCGAAGCGAATCGCGCCTCGCCCATGATCAAGTCGACACCGTTGCTCGCGAACAAGTCGAGGTTGAGATGCCTCAGGCTTTCGACCATATCCTGCTTCCGCCGGAACACGCCCTGCATGTCCGTGGTCGGTGTGCCCAGGCGCAATCCGAATTCGTCGGCGCGTCTTGCAAGAGAAGCTACGCGTGCCGAATGAATGATGTTTTTGCTCGGCATGCAAGCGACGTTCGGGCACGACCCGCCGACGAGCCGGCGTTCGACCAAAGCGGTACGCATTCCTTCCTTTCCCATGGCCCACGCCAGGTACTTGCCGCCCTCGCCGCTGCCAATGATGAGTAGCTCGTAGTGATCTGTCATGATGCTCACCTCGTTTAGATTCCTGTCAGTAAAGGGTACAGAATCAATGGATCCTGCAGTACCAAAATCGTCTGAATGTTGCAGATTCGCACCAGGTTTGTTGCGTCTGTCCCGGCTCTACTGCGCGTCGCAAGTCGTCGTTGTTTGAGACGAATTGGCACGATTCTTCCAGAACCGCAGCTATTTGGAAGGCATCATAACGGCTTGTTTCTTATCCTGCCCATCAGCAAGTCTTTTGACCAGAGGGCATTCAGATGAAGATTCGAACCTGCTTTTCGCTGCCGCTGATCGCCAGCGCCGCTATCGGACTTATGGTTGGCCAATGTGGTGTCGGAGCGGACTACGAGGCAGCGGCCATCCTTCCGTTGAAGGACCAACCTGCAGCGCGTCTGGAAATCACGCCCCCCATCCCGGAACTGTTGGCCAAGGGACGAGTAGTGATCCAGTTTCGGACCGAGAACCTGCGCGTTCTCCCTGTATATGGCAACACGGCTGCCGCCGTATCGCCGCGCATCGGACACCTGCACATAACTGTCGACAACCTACCCTGGCGATGGCTACACCCGACTGCTGAACCTGTGAATATTACGAATCTACCGCCCGGCAAGCACAAAGTCCTGCTGGAACTCGTGGATCCAGCACACAAAGTGATTGACAGCAAGACCAGCGTTTTTGAGGTTCCGGAACGGCGCAATCTTGAGTGATCCGCGGTGCGCCGCTGCCAAGTGAACTGTACAGGCGCGGCTGCGGAGTTGCTGAAACTCATCCATTCCGCGTCGTGCTGAAGATGCGCCGACTGCGCCCTGCGCGCACGAAATACGAAGAATCGCACTTCGCTGAGAGGCTGCAATTTACGATTTGCTTTAGTTTGTCTCTAGCCGAGAATATCGCGTCCGCAAATAGGAGAACTCTAAAATGTTCGTTAGGATTCGCAAAAGTTGGCTAACCAGCTTCCTGTTGATGGCGACCCACGCCACCGTGGCAGCCTGGGATTCCCAGGACCTTAGCCGGCAGATTGCCGAGGTGATGAGCCACAGTCCCAGTGGCCAGGCGCATCAACGATTCACCCACGCAAAAGGTATCGTGTGCCGGGGCGCTTTCGTGCCCTCGCCCGGTGCGGTAGCGCTTTCGCGAGCCGCACACTTCCGGGGTGCGAAGGTTCCGATCACCGTGCGCTTTTCAAACGGTGCGCCCGACATCGCGGTTCCGGACAACTCCTCCGACGCGGCTCCCCGCGGAATTTCGATTCGGTTCCAAACCGAGGGTCCGGGTACGGACATTCTCGCTATTTCAAGGAACGGATTCATCGTAGGAACTGGCGAAGAATTCCTGGAACTCCAGAAGGCTATTGCTGCGACCGATCGGTCCAAGCCGCATCCCTGGCCCATAGAGACCTTTCTGGGCAGTCATCCCAGGGCAGTCGGCTTCCTGCAGGATCTCAAGTCCGTACCGGCGAGCTTCGCAAATGAGACTTACTTTGCAAACAACGCGTTTGTCTTCGTGAACGCCGCCGGAGAGAAGCGGGCAGGACGCTACCAGATCATTCCGGTCGACGGCCGGCGCCACTTGGATGACGGCGAAGCATCTAAGAAGTCGACTGACTTTCTTGGCGAGGAACTCAGGGCACGGCTAGCAAAAGCCCCGGCGGCATTCCGTCTGCAGGTCCAGTTGGCGCAGCCGGGCGACCCCACCAACGATAGCTCGATTGTTTGGCCCGCAGACCGCGAAGTCGTAACCTTAGGGATCCTCACAATCGAGTCCATAGTGCCGGATAGCGCAGCCGCAGAGCGAAAGCTGGCGTTCGATCCGACACGGCTGGTCGATGGTATCGAGCTGTCAGACGATCCGCTGCCGGTACTCCGTTCCCGTGTGTATGCGATCTCGGTGGCGGGGAGGGCCGGACGGTAATCATTGCAAGGCAATACGTCCATGCTGACACTAAGACACGTACTGCTGACAGGGATGCTGATCATCGTTCTAGCCGTAATCCGAACCGCTCTCCTCGGTCATAGCGACCGCCCTGATGCGCGCCAGAGCTCGCAAAGAGTCGGATCTTCGACGAGCACACCCTGACCTGCAAGAGCAAGTGCGTGCAAGCCAGATGAAGCATCGCCGTCCCTGGTGGATGCCGCCTTCAGCGTTTCGCGACCCAAGCTGGCGGACTCCTCAGCTACACTGAATCCAGACCCGATCAAGCACCTCATCAACACGGACAGGCATACGGGCCCTACCGAACTGGTCAGCGCGTTGGGACATCCGTGGCACGGTCCAATGTCGGACACTCGCCGGGGAAGGGAAGTGGTCCGCTGTATCGGCCGGCACGGGACTTCACGCGAGCAAGGTTGTGCTGATCGGCGCGATGCCACCGTTGCTGCTCAAACGGACGTGAACCCTGGCGGTCTGCCAATCGAGGTGTTCGATGGCACTCGCCCGGAGTGCTCGCTGGTCCGTCGCAGTAAGCGCCAATCGCGCTGGACGCAAAGGTGTCGCAAGGTCCGCGGGACCAGTCTGCATGCAGCGATGCAACTGCAGGCCTAATCCCGTCATCCGGACAAACAAAGCACGTTCAGGTTCGGCGACGAGAGGCACGAAATGCGGCGTGCGAAGAAAAGCTCTCCTACACAACTTATGGGGTTCGTTACCGTTTAACGTCCGAGTTCAACGTCGCAGCTCCCAGAAAGGCCGATAGCTATCCCTGACGCTTGTACCGGATGGGAGTGGGCGCCGTCAGCTTCATGCGTATTAGGTCCGGCAAACGTAAAGCCGATTCACGGCTCCAGTTGGAACGCTCACCCACTTGTTCATTTGGGATCCCGGGCGCATTTCGTTCAAGATATGTTCGAAGACAGAGAAGGTAATATCTGGATCGGGAGTGCCAATTTCCATGGAATGACTTCGGGACACGGCATTGTCACCTAGTCCCATTCCGAACGTATGCCCTGCGGAGGCGGCATGCCGTTGTTTGCCGGTTCGGTTCGCGCCTGCGACGGGTAGCTTGCCGTGGCTATCAGGGCAGTGAACCAAGCGTCAACCAACTGTTGGATGGCAATGTTGTTTACTCGATTCATGGAACTCCACGCGAGTTGTGGCTTGCAGGCGGCGCTGGGGCCTGACCTGCTCGCGCCACACGGCTGACGGCTTGACAGGCAGGAACCCTGACCGGCGGCGTCCGCAAGCTTTCGAACAGCCGGATCACAACCTTTACCACCGCAGATGGCTTGGCGAACTCGGGCGCGTGTGTTCTCGAAACCCGGGACGGTGGGATCTGTTCGCTATCGCAGCCGGGATTAGTCCCCCTCATCGGAGCCGGTGGGAAACGTACCATGCTAAGGATGGCCCTCCCGCGATGAACGTGAATTGCTGTTCTACGACTCGCAGGAACTCTGGCGGCCGGTACTGCCCACGGATTCGCATTCCGTCGTTCGTCGAAGCAGCCCGCGCCGAAGCTCTTGGAGGAGACGAAGACAAAAGGTCAATGAGCACCGAAACTGCTATACGTGTGTTGAGCGTGGACGATCACCCCCTGGTGCGTGAAGGGCTGGCGGCGGTCTTGAACAGCCAGCCGGACATGCTGGTGGTGGCACAGGCCTCGAGCGGAGCCGAGGCAATCAAGATGTATCGAGAACACCAGCCCAATGTTACATTGATGGATCTTCGGCTCCCCGACATCTCCGGCATTGACGCATTGATCGCAATTCGCACCGAGCACCCCAATGCTCGTGTGATCATGTTGACGACGTTCGAAGGAGACGTGCAAGTTCGGCGCGCCCTTGAGGCAGGCGCACAGGGCTACATGCTGAAGAGCATGCCCGCAAAGGAGCTGGTACACGTGATCCGCCAGGTGCACGGAGGGATGAAACGCATTCCTCCGGAGGTCGCCGCTCAGCTTGCTGAGCACATCGGCACCGAGGCACTAACGGCCCGCGAGATCGACGTCTTGTGTCATCTCGCAGGAGGCAATCGTAATCGGGATATAGCTGATATCCTGTGCATCTCCGAGGAGACCGTCAAGGTTCACATCAAGCACCTGATGGAGAAACTTGGGGCCAGTGATCGAACGCAGGCCGTCGCAATTGGCGTGAGACGCGGCATTATCCAGCTATAGCCAGGGGCTGGATTCGCCTGTCGGAACCCAGTGGGATGGTGCATTCCTGTCCTCTTGAACACCCAATGAGCACGGTGGTCATCAGCGCCGCCAGCGCGCGCCTGTTCAGGCCAGATTACCGGCGCCACACTCCCATTCGCGGTCGCGGCTAGCCGCGCACGATCTCATAAGCTCGGCACGAAATTGCGATACGTGCGACGGCAGACACGCCGAAGATTGGTTATCACGCAAGCGCGGTAGTACCGATGTCGATCGGCACTGGAAGCGCGCAGCACGACTACAAGGAGCATCTCAGATGCAGAAGAATTTCGTATACGTCGTCAGCAACGAACCGGTCGAGAATGGCAATACGATCATCGGCTATCACCGTTCCAATTCCGGTGAGTTAACGCCCCTTCCGGGTTCGCCGTACGGCACCGGAGGGACAGGTTATGCCACGAGGCATGTGCTGCCCCACTTCGGCCCGTTTGACCTGGAACAGAATATCGTCATCGCGCCGGACGGCAAGCGTCTGCTCGCCACCAACGGAGGGTCGGACACCATCGCCGTGTTCGACATCGCCGATGATGGTTCACTGCGGCCCGTGCCCGGATCGCCGTTTCCTTCTGGGGGCAAGAATCCTGTGAGCCTCGGCTTCGCCGGTCAGGATCGGGTTTACATCGTGAATAAGAATGAGGACCCGGGTCGGGACATGACGGGTACGCTGCCAAACTACTGCGGTTTCCAGTACCGTAAGAA
>DASQEG010000753.1:0-3029 GCA_035633775.1 Bryobacteraceae bacterium | reverse complement strand
CCTCATCGACCTGCAGCACGTCACATGGCAGGCCGCGCACCTGAGACGCAAGCACGTCAGCCACTGCAAGCGTCAGCTCACGAAAGTCGCCGTAATGCTTGTCCAGCAGTGTGCGTGACAGCATATACGGGCTGGTTACGGTGAACTTGAACGGTCCACCAGCGACCCCTGCCGCACGCTGGCAATCGGTCATCAGGTCAAGGCCGCCTTCGCCGAGCGCTCCGTCAACAGCGGCCGCGGGTTTGCTCCGGAAGCGCATCTGAGAGAGCGCGGCAAACGCTTCGTGATCACTTCGACCCAGTGTCGTCCGTATGCCGGACATTGGCCGGACGAAGTAGTCGATCATGCCATTGGTGTCCGGGTGATTGATGTCGAAGCGATACAGCTCACCATCGACGGGCATGTCAATCCCAAGCTGCCGTTGGAGCGCGAAGACCATGCGCGTGGCATCCGTGAGTGCCTGTTCACTCGGCAGAGCGGAAAGCCACTCCGGTACAGGGTAAGAACCAACCGTTGTAGTGCGAATCATCAAACCTTCTCCGGGACGATGTAGGGCTTGCGGTAATCGCGCGTTGCTAAACGGTCAGCCTGCGGGTCACGCACGAAGCGCTGTGCCTGCGGATCGAACTGAACCGTACGGCCCAGCCTGTAGGCGATGTTGCCGAGGTGGCACATCGCCGCGGCGCGGGCACCGACCTCGATGTCAGCATTCAGGTCCTGATGCCGGCGGCTCTTCACCGCCTGCAGGAAGTTGCGCATATGCGGCGAAGTGTCCCAGTCCCTCGCCTCCACCGGCTTCTCATCCATTACTTTCTCGCGTTTATCGCCCTTGTAGACCTGGAAACCGCGCTGGCTCACAGCAAGGATGCCCTCGCTGCCATAAAACAGGTTCCCGACCACACTCCCGTTGCCCATCGGCAGCTCGGCCTCGGAATTTGTCGGAAGATTGCGAACCTCGAACACAGCCTGATAGTCACCGAAGTCGTACGTGGCTACCTGCATGTTCGGTGTCTCGCCCTGATCGTTCCAGATATATCGGCCGCCGCTCGACTGGATCTTGGTGGGCAGCTTCGGCCCAAGTCCCCAGAGCAGAATATCCATCTCATGTACACCCTGGTTTCCGATGTCGCCGTTGCCCGTGTCCCAGAACCAGTGCCAGTTGTAGGCGAAGCGGTTCTCGTTGAACGGCCTCATGGGTGCGGGCCCGAGGAAGTAGCTCCAGTCGACGCCCGGGGGTGGCGTGCCCTGGTCAGGTTTGGTGCCGATGCCCTGACGATTGCGGTAGCACAGACCGCGTCCCGTATGAACTTTTCCGATGATGCCTTCCGAGAGCAGCTTCAGCGCCTTTTGCTTGTGCCCGATCGACCTGCTCTGGCTGCCGACCTGCACCATGCGTCCGTACTTCCGGGCAGCTTCCACCATCTTCTGCCCTTCGTAGATGTTATGGCTGGCAGGCTTCTCGATATACACGTCTTTACCGGCCTGGCATGCCCAAATCGTCGCCAGCGCGTGCCAGTGGTTTGGCAGAGGCATCGAGACCGCAAGGACGTCCTTGTCCTCGAAGAGCTTGCGCATGTCGGAGAAGCCCCTGGGCTGCTTGCCGGACGCTTTCAGCACATGCGCTTGTCCCCGCTCGAGCGCTGCCTGATTGACGTCGCACAAAGCTACAACTTCGCTTTCCGGCAGTTTGCCGTACTCATTCATGTGGTCGCGGCCTCGGCCGCCCAGCCCGACTACCGCAACCGGAACACGATCATTAGCGCCCCAGACCCGTGTGGCAGCCAGCGCAGTACCTGCGCTCAGGACAAAAGTCCGCCTCGAAGATGGCATCGATACCTCTGGTCAAGATTCTATCGAGGCGAGGAGGATGACCTGCGAGCAACGGCATCCAGCCACGCAGCACGCGGCCGTCTGCAGGTTCCACATGAAGCCTGCTCCAGGCCCGGTCATCTCATTCAGCACGGGTTCGTTCGGAGTCCGTGGCAGATCACTGAGGACCAGGATTAGCCGCTTACCTTCGCCTCCAGCTCTGCCCACCGTTCGAACAGCTGATCGCAATCCGCCTGAGCCGACTGCATCTCCGCGTAAGCCAGCTGCAGCGCTGCAGGATCCGAAGCCACTGCAGGATCGTTAAGGGCGTTCTGGGCGGCAGCGAGCCGCGACTCGGCAGCATGCAGTCGGGCCTCGATCGTTTCGTACTCGCGGGCTTCCATGTAGGACAGCTTCTTGCGCGCAGCGGGTTCCTGTGGCGATTCGGTCGCGGGCTTCTCACGGGTGCGCGAGCCATTCTGTTTCCTGTCCTGCTGGGCGAAGTCCCACTGTGAGTAGTCGGCGAACAGGCCCCAGCCTCCCTGCCCATCGAGCCCGAGGACAGCAGTGGAGACCCGATCGAGCATGTAGCGATCATGCGTCACCAGGACCAGTGCACCGGGAAACTCTATAAGGCTTTCCTCCAGCACCTCGAGCGTGGGAATGTCGATGTCGTTCGTCGGTTCGTCCATCAGCAGCAGGTCGGCAGGCTGCAGCATCAATCGCGCAAGCACAACACGTGCGCGCTCGCCCCCGGACAGCTTCGAAACGGCAGTGTCCAGTTGCTCAGCACGGAAGAGAAAGCGTCGTGCCCACCCCGCCACGTGAACGGTTCTGTCGCCGTAGATGACGCTGTCGCCATCGGGGGCGAGTGCCCGCCGCAGCGAAACATTAACATCCAGCTGAGAGCGGTGCTGGTCGAAGTAGACGATCCGCAGGTTGTCGGCTCGTCGAACCTGTCCCCGATCGGCGTTGAGCTCGCCGGCGATCGTGCGCAGGAGAGTGGTCTTGCCGCTGCCGTTCGGGCCGGCAAGGCCCAGCCTTTGCCCTGGCCGCAGCACAAGATCCAGATCGCGGAAGAGCTCGCGCCCGCCGAGCGACTTCGCCAGCCCTTCGGCTTCGACCAGCTTCTTTGTCTTTCGACCTGAAGCGCTGAACTCGACAGCAGCGGTGCGGTCCACGGCGCGCGCCCGCATATCGGCAAGATCTTCGATCATACG
>DASQEG010000752.1:0-3298 GCA_035633775.1 Bryobacteraceae bacterium | reverse complement strand
GCCGTCATCGCAAGCGCCCGTGGAAGTTGGGCGCCTGCTTTTTCAGCAACTACTAACACCAGATCAGATTCTCTCGTTGCTACATGGCGCGTCGATTGCTGGTTCGGAATAGTTGGCGAGGCGATGTAGGCGGCAATTGTTGGCTGGGCCAAGTAAGCATACCAGTATCCCCTTCGCTATATTGCAGTGACTTCAAAACGCGTGATACTTTCAGGCAAGCACTCATCCTGAGTAATTAGTATTGCTCGTCCGGGGTAGGGCTCGCTGCAAGCGGGCCCGCCGCCCCGAGTCGAGTCAGCACCCGCGTGGAGGGCGGGCCCATCTTGGCTTCAATAACTTTACGAGTACTGCGCGCCTCGGCGTTTGCGCGGCCTAACCGCACGAATCCACCTTGGGACGCTGCTTAGCGCTCCCGGTCACCAAAATGGCTCCGTTTGTTTCGACCCGAATGCCGGGCATCGACCTTATTCGTCTTCTCGCTGCGCTTCTGGTTTTCTCTTTGCACTACGTTGCGGTGTTTCACGTTCGCGAGCCCGGTCGCTCGCTGGCTGTCGCTACTGCGCCCATGGGCACGAACATCCTAATTTTGATGGCCGGCTACTTCTGTGCCTCAACAAGGGCGGGGGCCGGCGCGTATGCGTTTAAGCGCACTTGCCGGTTACTTCTTCCTCTCTGGGTCATCCTCTGTGTCTATTTGGTTGTTTACATTGCACAGCCGCATCTCAGTAGGATACCGGCAGGCATAGAAGCCGCATGGTACCTTCTGTTAAACCTATTCGCACTGACTTGGCTGACTGACTATCAGCCGATTTCAACCGTGACCTGGACGATTGGGTTAGTCCTGTGGCCAGCCATTGGATACGTCATTTTCAGGAAGCGTCCGTGTGTCCTGCTGATCGGTGCCGTGGCGTTGATTTATTGTCATCCTCGCATACTGGCTTTCGTGCTCGGCGCAGGGCTTGCGATTTCCAGTTCGTCGTGGCAGCGCTGGGGGATGTCCGTTGTCGCCGCGGTGGCAGTTCCGCTTATTGGCATTCCCGGACTGCTGTTTATGTTCCTGCGTGATGTTCGCGTGAGCGCGACAGTGACGCGACTTGGCGCCATGTCTTACAGCCTTTATCTATGCCATCCCATCGCCCTTCACGCTATCTCCAGAACGGAGATCGCATGGAGTTATCCTGTGTCGCTGGTTGTCTCGCTGGCTCTCTCAGCTGTGCTCTTCCGGTGGGTTGAGTTGCCAGCCCATGCTCTGGCTTGCAGAGTCCTGGAAAGAGACGGCAACGACACAAAGAAAGGTGAAGCCGGGTCGGCGCTACCTCCAACGCCCGCTGTAGCTCTGCAGTCGCGCGCGAAGGGCGACCCGCCTCAAGCGCTGTATCCGTCCGAAAGCAGCGGGTCTTGAATAGGCAGTCTTGTGTTGACAAGAGAATTTTGTGCCCGATCTGGCGGTAACCTGCCTATGTATCGCCAGGTCGATGTGCCTTCGCCGGCTCGTAAGTGACTGCACTGTGCACCGTTTCGTGCCTCCGGCGTGTCTCATCGGTCAGGTCAGACATCCCCAGCCCTATCCAGCATGGACATGCCTTAAGGTGGAGTGATTCGGCAAGGGATGGCGGAACCGCTGCCCGTGTCGGTGCCAGCGCTGTGAGGTTCAAACGGCTATCGTCAGCCTGGTAAACAGTGCTCTTATGCTACTCGCCATTAAGGTCTCGAGTTTTTGTCCGTGAAGCCGACGGAGATTCTCGACCGTAGAGCTTGCGAGGTGGAGGACTCTGCAGTCAAACGTTATCGTGTGTGGAACGCAGCGTAGTGTGAGGAGTCGTTGAAGTCGTCCGGTTGCGGTTGGTGATGGTGAACGCCGCGACTAAGTTGTACTTGTGAAAGGGAAGCCTCAATGCTGGGCACTTGGTTCGGCTTCTTGTCGGCCCACCTCCAAACTTCACAGCTAGATCCACACGGGACGGATCTCGTGGGTATGGGCAGGACCGGCGTTGTCTTAACGGGACCCACACGCGTCGGTCGCCGCAGAAGGGGACCAAGGAGAGCAACAGCCGCTACAGCGGGGAGTAGATCATTGCTCTGCTGACCGAAGACGAAGCCGGGACCCAAAAAGGCAGGCCTGTGCCACGAGCACGGGATCTGTCCGGCAAAGATCTACAAACGGGGAACGATTGAGCGATGCGAAGGCTCTCCGGTACTTGGAAGATGGAAGTGCAATGCTCAAGCGTGTCGTGGCGGACCTGACGCTCGACAAGGATGTCAAGGATCTCATAACAACAAGTACTAATGCGTGCTACACGGCGGGGAGCCGTCCGTTGGGCAAGAAAACACAATCAGGGTTAGTGAGCGACGAAAGTGCAGGCTTGTGGGATCAGCCGGTCGCGGTTCTGGGCGATAAGGCAAAGGTTCGTGAGGATCGCTCGCAGGCTCCAGCGATTCGGCATCTGCGGATCACGTCGATGCTCCGCCGCGAACGCGTAACGGTGTGCCTGAATAGAGCGGCCACGGCTGAGTCTCTCGTCCAGAGACTGACTCGCGTGCGCTCCTCCGAGGAGAATGAATGGCACGCGAAAGGGGTGGCCATGGCTCGAACCATTCATGTTCTATGCGCTACGGTCGTCGCGATAGTCGCAACCGGCAGGTCTGCGAATGCGACGACGATCCGGTACACGATTAACGAACTGCGGTCCCCCGCGGGCCTTCGAATTTCTGCGGGCGCGATGAACAACAGCGGTCAGGTAGCTGGCTCCTTAACTACACCCGCCGGCGAAACGCGTGCCGTCCTTTGGCAGAGTGGAACGCTCACGGACCTCGGACCCGGAGGCGCATTTGCGATCAACGACAAAGGGGAAGTAGCAGGCACCTTTACAACGCCCAGCCACGAAGTCCATGCCTTTATCTGGCGCAGTGCAACGGGCAGGCAGGACCTCGGCAAGTTTGAAAATCAGCCGGAGGGTCTCAGTGACAGCGGTCAGATGTTCGTCAACGCATACGATTCGGCATCCATCCGTCATGCCTTCGTATGGCAACCCGGAACCGGCATGCAAGAGTTGACACCGAGCCTCACAAGCTTTGCGGCAGATATCAACAGCAGCGGCCAAGTGCTTGGCACTTATTCCCCCAACGGCCTTCCGCAGCCGTTCATATGGCAACACGGGAGCGGCGTCCAGGAGGTCCCTGTCGGATCGGCCATAGCAAGCGCTATCAATGACATGGGGGACGTGGCAGGTTACTTCTACGATCCTCCGGGGGTTCTGGGCGTTCCGCGTGCGTTCCTGTGGCGAAACGGGCAAGGCAT
>DASQEG010000751.1:0-4906 GCA_035633775.1 Bryobacteraceae bacterium | reverse complement strand
CAGTAGAGTGACGTTGCTCGACTGCGACCGGCCCCACAAAAAGAACCTTGTCCGATGGTGCAAGCCACATCCGCTCGCCCGACCGTGACACAGCGGCTGAAGGCGCCGCGAACGTTAAGGCCAGTCCGATGACAAGCAGGCCAGGGCCTCTTGCAGCCGGACAGCGAATCAACTCGGGGATCATGGTTGTGTCACCTGTCGAGTCCCCGTCGCGCCAAGCTCAGATCCGTCCAGCGTAGTCCCTGGATGATTGCATCTGTTGGACCAAGCAGCGGTGCGGAACTCCACTTGTCATACACGTCGCTTCCGTAACGAACCATACCGGTGTGCTGATTGATGTCAGAGTCAAGAAGCACGTCAGACTCCTTAAAGCCCAGCCGCTCTCGCAGCAACTCCATGTCCGGTCGTTCTGCCCGCAGTAGCAACCACCCGGCCTGCGGTTTGATGCCGTGCATTTGCGTATAGTGCTTCAGGCGGCTTTGCGTATCCTCCTCAGGCTTCATGGAGATGGAGTAGATAAACAAATCCTTCCCCATCCGATCGCCCATATCGGCCATAAGCTCCTTTTGCACGCTTGCCAGCCTGCTCGTCATCCGTGGGCATATTCCCGTGCAGTTCGCATAGAACATGTTGATGAGCACCATCTTGCCCTTCACCAGGTCCTCATAAAAGCGGTAGGACTTGCCGTCCTGGTCCGTCACGGTGCAATTGGGCACATTCAGCCGTCCCATTCCCACAGCTCGGACCACCTGGTTCGGGCGTGTCATCTTAATCGCGTTGAGCGACTCGGGAGCAATGCTCCCTGCGATCTCGTTCGCTCCTGCTGGGAAGATTACTCCCGCAAATCTGCGTAGCGTCTGCCGTCTGTTCATGGCGTGTTATCTCCGGGTAAGCTCTGCTGCTCTTATGTCGCCGTGTTCGGGATAATGTCCCAACGGACCATCATGGCGTGATCCTCGTGAACGACGTTATGACAATGCATCACGTATCGCCCGAGGAAGTCCCGAAATCTGATAAAGAGCTTCACTTCTTCGTTGGGCCGAAGCAGCAGAACGTCCTTGCGAGCTTTCTCGTAGGCTGGTGGGGTTCGTCCGTTACGACTAAGAATCTGGAACTCCTCAAAGTGGATATGTACCGGGTGGGACCAGCTGCCCGAATTGTTTGAGATCGTCCAGATCTCAGCGGTTCCTTGTTTCGGAGTACACCTCGGCGTCTTCAGGTTGACCCGCTGCCCGTTCACCGTCCACGACCCGTTGCCCCGGTCGAACTGAAAAGTACGGTTCGCCTTCGCCTCTGCCAGGTTAATCGGGGGCAGCGGGCGGAGTTGCGTCGTACGTTGGACTCCAACCCCAACGGGGTACTCAGGATCAACTGGCAGACTTTGGTCCAGGACCGTCAAATTGCTGGCAACAACAATTTTCAGCACAGCGGTACCGGGATTCAGGAGTTCGAAGCTTGGACCCCGACCGCTCTCCTGGTGAAGACGGTTGACGAGATACAAGGTCTGCCCTGCATACTTGGCAAAGTCAATAACCACATCGAAGCGGTTTGCCGGCGCCATCATGAGACCCTCGTTTGCCGGAACTGCATACGGTTTCTCGAGCAGGTTTCCGTCGTTCGCGATCATCATCATCCTTTCCCAGGTGTTACCGGACAGCTTGAAGTTACCGTTCGCATCACCTTTGCAGAGATAGAACTGGTAGAAGCGCGACGGGCTTGAGTTTAGAAGGCGAAAACGGTAACGCCTCGGCTGTACCTCGAGCTTGGGATGAATTTTGCCGTTTACGGCAACCTTGTCGCCCAGGTGTCCATCCGTGTCGAACACATTGAAGAAGATCTGCTTCTTGCTGTCGAACTGCAGATCCTGGAAGCCCATGCAGATGTCATAGGGCCCGCTCGGGAGACGGAATCCGGTTGTCTCGTCGCCCGTGTCATACTCGTCGAACACCTTGCACATCCCCCACATGCCTTTGTAAACATTCTGGGAAGTGAAGTCGATGCGGTGGTCGTGGTACCACAGTGAACCTAAGGCTTCGCGCCAGTCGCCATTCTTCGAGCCAAACTTTGTGGGATTCGCAAGGCCGTCATCGTACCCCGCGCGGATCATCGGGTAGTGCTGATCGCGGTAATAACCAGGCGTGACAAAATCTCCCGGAAATCCATCACTTTCCGATGGCGTGTGCATGTTGTGGAGGTGCAATGCGCAATCGGGCATGCCCAAGCCCTGATGCCTGGGGTCGAGCTGGTTGTTCACACGCAGGACGAACGGCTCACCGTACCTCGCCTCAAGCGTAGGGCCGGGTACGGTCCCGTCGTACGCGAACACGGGCGCTTCGGGCAGATCCTTGTGAAACTTCCATTTCTCGTTCCGCACCCGAATCTCATAAAATTTCCGCGGTTCCATGAATGGGTCGTCACACCGTTGGTGCTCGTACGGTCCCCACCAGTCACGGGCAGGTTCATGGTCCTGAAAGGCCGGGCTCAACGACGAAACGGGCTTCAGGGTCTCGGGGATAGGCAGATCTTCTACCCACGGCGAAACGTTCGGGCTGATGAGGCCACTGCTCGAGTTGAGCTTATTCCCGAGCGCGGTGACTTCACGCGAGATATCAGCACCGCGGACAGAAGGGGCAATCACGGCGGCAGCAAGTCCCGCCTTCGCTACATCACGCCTGGTTACCAGAGACATTTCTACTCCTAAACACAACTACTTTGATGGGTAAGTCCTTGTTCTTACCCTTCTAAGCGGAGCTTGCCTGGGCCGGCCCGTAGACGGACGCCAAACAAGGCGCCATCACCTTCGCCGGCGAAGAAAGCCGGCTGAACAGCCACCGAAGCTCCACTAAGGTTTTTAGCTGATTAAGCTGTACCCTCCACGGCGTTGAAACCGGGAGAAAGGGGTCGCATCGCGAGACATAGAACCGTTAATTGAGAAACATCCCGACTTTTGGTTAGGAATCGGTGCAGATACTTTCGAAAGATAGCGCGATGCAGACACTTTCGATCGTCCGGTGTTTATACACCGTGTAACGTGACCCCGCCCACACAAAATCCTCGCCCGTGCGGAGTACAAGCGAATACTTTCAGCTTTCCTGGTTAGCGGCGGAATGTCGTTGCCCAGGGAAGATTGATGCGACGGCGTCACCGATTGACCTCCCGCCGGAAGTGTATCCAAAGGAGTTTGTGTGTATCAGAGACTTCGGCTCAGTGAACTAGGCCATTACGGCCCTAAGAGAGTAACTAAGTCCAATCGCTTCCGTTTCATCGGACGACCACATGGGATGCTGTCCCTGGGCTTAGTCGTCTTGTTGGCCGCTACGGTGGCTGCTCTCATCAGCTCAGGCCAAGTGGCTTCGGTCCAGGACCCACCGCTGGCCCCACACTCGATTGCTGTCTTTCCCCAGCGTGATTTCGTATCTGCTGAGGGCTACTCAGAGGTGGACTTCGTTAAGGTGGAGGTCATTCATTCCGACGGGGTGACCCGTTCGACGGGAGATGCGCCAGCCACCAGCGCTGGCCTGCCAGGTAACCTCGTCGTGCCTCAGGAGGATCCGGAAACGCCGGAAATCGAGGGGTTGGTTGAGGTCAACCATCCGGGAGGCGCGTGCTGGGCCGGGATAACTCCTAACATCATCGCAGGCGACAAGGTGCGTCTCACGGTCTATCGTGCCGCCGCCAACCCCAGTGATCCTCCCCTGGTCATTGGCGTTGAGCAGACGACGGTCGCTGGCGTGACAGTTCAGCGCCCCGTTCAGGAGGGCACATCGACGGTAAAAGTTCGTGGCACTGCGAAGCTGGCCGTCGGTGGGCCAATTCCAATCGGGCAATTGGAGCAGCGGTTTGTTTCTCCCCAAAACCTGTTTGCCAGAAACAATCGCAGAACGCTCCGCGCTACGGCGGCAGCCGGTGCAGACGGGTTGCTCGCCTACGATCCCGTCGACGCGCAGACAAACCCGAATGGGACGAACTGGACCGCAACATACACCGGACTTAGCGCTCAGGACGTCGAGCGCGCACTTAACTCTGAGGCCAGGATTCTCTGGCTCGGCACTGGCGCGGGCGTCGAGGCCACGATATACGAGAATGGAGCGGGTGTCACGGCCGGACCGCAGGCGCCCTGCACAGCCCCATTCGAGAAGCTTCCACCGCCACCCGGAGCCGAGGTGGAACCACCGAGTCGCCCAACAGGCCTCCGGTCCAGCATAAATCTGAGCACAGTCACGTTGAACTGGAATCCGGCGACCGACAACGTCGGTGTCGTCAGCTACGGCGTATACCGCGATGGAGCACCTATCGCCAATGTTGCCGCGCCGGCTACTGAGTTCTTTGACAAGAATGTGCCTGCTGGGACATACGTCTACACGGTTGACGCCGAGGACGCAGTTGGAAACAGATCGCCGGAATCTGACGGGGTCACGGCAGTACCGACGGCACGTCCAGCGCCCGGTGGCCCGGTCAGCGAACCTCCAGTTAGTCCGCACGAGATCATAAGCTTCCCTCAGCGAGACTTTGTTTCCGCTGCGGGTTATAAAGACGTTGAGCAGGTCGACGTGCTCGTAATGCGGGAGGGCCGCGTCGTAAGTACTTCAACGGGTTTGATCCCGGACGCAGAGGAAGGGTTAGTCGAAGTCAATCACCCGGGAGGCGGGTGCTGGGACGGTAATACACCGGATATCCGGCCGGGCGATATCGTGCGGCTCGTCGCATACCGAGGTGGTGTGGTTGTCTCGACCGAGCAGACCACGACGGCCGGTATCACTGCCAATCGCCCATTTGCTACGGGTTCTACCATTACGGTGACCGGCACGGCAATGGAGGCGAACGGAGACCCTATACCACTCGGACAGTTGGAGCAGCGGCTAATCGCTCCCAACCAGCGATTCGATGCGACAGGCCACCGATCGCT
>DASQEG010000750.1:0-4499 GCA_035633775.1 Bryobacteraceae bacterium | reverse complement strand
CTCGCCAAGTTCCCACCGCCAGACTGCTTTAGGATTTGCCCCGGGCAGCCTCGCCGCCTTCAGAAATCCGTGGGGGTTCATCCAAAGATCGAGTTGCCAGCGTTCGGCATCTTCCGGCGGCGCAGCCACAGCTTGCCCTTTGATCCCGTCGATGTGCCACGCATGCTCGCCATTTACCGCGAACAACTGTCGTACATGCTGCTGAACCGGGGTGCCGCCTTTCCAGCCGGATCCGTACTTCCAGGACGCCGGATTCAGCCCCGGCTTCCGATCAAACTCCTCCGTGGACGAGCGAGCGTCCCAGTTCATCGTGCGCGTGTAGTTGTTGAGTGGTTCTCCTCGAGGCCAGTCCGTGTTCCAAGCAGCTTCTCTCTGCTGGCCAACAACGCCGGCGTAACCCGTGCCTGAGATTGTGACGCACTTCAGTTTGTCTGCGCCGATGGCCTTGGCCGCGGCACGCAGCACCGGCTCAGGATCGACGTAGCCGGGGGAAAATTGAGCCACAGACATCGGTGCAATGAGCAATGCCACTGGAGGGACCAGCCATATTCCTTGACGCACTGAGCACACATTGTATGCGAGGGTACGGCAGGGCTGGCGCGGAATCAGAAGGTTCACAGATCAGAGCAAAACCTCTGATCATCGCAGGAAGGCTACAACGACCGGCACCCTGAACAGCCCTTCCAAGCGAACATGGGCCAGCGCGATATCTTATACGTCAGCCATGCTTTCGAGACGCGCATTCATCGGAGGAACGCTGAGCATGGGAACTCTGCGCGGAGCCGATGCCGGCGCCGTTTGGATGAACATCAGGGAGGCCGGGTCACTGCTTCGCAGCAAGCGCGTTTCCTGCGCGGATTTGACGCGTCTGTGCCTGTCGCAGGTCCAAAGGCTCAACGCCGAGCTGAACGCGTTCGTAACCTTAACGCCTGAACGTGCAGTCGAGCAGGCGCGGGTTCTGGAAGCAGAAGCGAGTCAGGGCCGATGGCGCGGCCCGTTACATGGCATCCCGATCGCTCTCAAGGATCTTTACGACACCAGGGGCGTCCGGACCACCGCGGGCAGTAAACAGTGGTTCGAGCGTGTGCCGTCGAGGGACGCTGACGTGGTTACCAGGTTGGTCGAGGCGGGTGCGATTGTTCTAGGAAAGCTCAATATGGATGAGTTCGCCTATAACTTCACGGGCGAGACGAGCGCATTCGGCACCAGCCGCAATCCTTGGGACCGCGAAAGATCTCCCGGCGGCAGTTCTGGCGGATCCGCCGTCGCCGTTGCCACTGGAATGTGCTTCGCCGCGCTTGGTTCTGACACTGGCGGTTCCATCCGCCTGCCTGCCGCATTGTGCGGTGTCACAGGGCTGAAGCCTACGTACGGGGTGGTCAGTACGGAAGGTGTTGCTCCGCTCGCGTGGTCACTGGATCACGTCGGACCGATGTGCAGGACTGCTGGTGACACGGGTATCATGCTCGAAGCCCTTGCGGGTAGGCCCGTCCCGTACTTAGCTGTCAACGTGCGCGCTTTGCGGATGGGTGTTCCGCGAACTCTGTTTTACGAGGAGCTTGACCCCGAGGTGGCTCGAGCTGTCGCCGAAGCTACACGCGTACTCGCGAATGTGACGGCAGGAAGCAGAGACACTGTGCTGCCCAGGATTGAACGATCGTCGAACATTCGCGACCTTCCCGCTTTCTACACGGACATCATTGTTGCAGAAGCGCATGCCTTCCACGAGCAGATGTTGCGAGAGCATCCGCATCGATATCACCCGGGCACACGTACCAGCATCAAGGGTGGACAGACTGTGAGTAGCGCAGCTTACATCCAGTCGCGGCGAGAGATGGACCGCTTGCGCGCGGAAAGCCAAAAGTTGTTTGCGGACGTTGACGTGCTGATCACCCCGACGGCTCCCGGACCTGCCTTCAAATTTGGCGCAGGTCGCCTGGCGTTCCTGCGAAACACTGCGCCGTGGAATCTGCTGGGACTCCCGAGCGTGTCGATCCCGTGCGGCTTCACGGCAAATGGGCTGCCGATCGGCCTTCAGATCACTGGTGCGGCAGGACGAGATGATGTGGTTATCGCCGCCGCGGACGCTTATCAGCGGGTGACCGACTGGCACCTCCGGCGCCCTCCCTTGACGCAAACTGCGTCCTTTCACTGAACGTTGCGCTCCGGTTGTGTCGCAAATGCGATCTGCACTCGTCAGGTACCGTGAAGCGAATGCCTGCGAGCCGGCCGGAGCCGTTCCGAGGACGACATTTCCGGGACGAGATCATCGTCCTGTGCGTGCGGTGGTACCTGCGGTACGCGCTCAGCTGTCGGGATAACACTGGGATTCCGTCTTGACGCGACGGCGGTAACGGCACCCTTCCATCCGGGCTCTGCTTTCGAATCCACGACTCTCACATTCTTCACAGTCCCGCGTCAGGTCCACTGGCGGGCGGCCGGGGGAATAGAGCATCGCACCCGCGACCGGGGCTACTGCCAGCGCGCATCGTCAATGACGGCACTGCAAGCAACAGCGCCACCACACCGCCCGAGATAATTTTCGTGAGCCGGTCATAACGCGCAACGAGCATTTGATCCGCCACTGCCTGGGGACCATTCACTATGGGAAATTTGTTCAGGTTCATGCTGCCCGCAACCTTTCCAGCCTGTTGAGGCCACGCGTTGCGATCCCTCTGATTGCATACGCAGCAGACGAGCACTGCTCCGGGTAAACTCGGACCGACAAAGTAGCCACTAATGTCGTTGCAGCGATCTGTCCCTGCCTGCCCTGCTGCGCGTGGACCACCACGCAAGCCAGATGAACAGGACCTGCATCGGTACTCGCAGAACCAGTTCGGTCGCAGGGGACCCGCCTATTGCTAGTCCTTCGCGCGCCGCTTTCACATTTGCGGTGAACATTGCGATGAACAGCAGACACAGACAACCCCCTGCTACTTCACGTGTCAGCCGCAACACGAGGCCAAAGGCTCCAGCAACTTCAAGAATTCCGGTCAACAGGACCACAGCCTCAGGGTAGGGCACCGACTCCGGAACCATCCTGGCAAGATCATGGCGCATTGACGTGAAGTGCGCCGAGGCTGTGAAGAGGAGCATTAGTGCGAGCGCCCAGCGTCCTGAATCACGCCAGTTCGCGAGGCTGTTGATGCCAGCCGCACCTGCAGCTCGAAAGGAGAGCCACGCGACCAGCAGGACCGCGAGTACAAGCATTCGAACAGAATACCCGTCCGGCGGTGAGCACACGCGATCTACGTCGCGTGTCTCCCTCCTAAAGGCGGCAGCTGAAGGCATCCCCCTTGAGCCTCCGTTCGATCCTGGTGAGAAGGAGCGCGCGCTGCCGAAGACAGTGTTAGCGGGCGCCCACCCAAAGTTGGTTCGAGCCGGTCAGGGCTTGTTGATGGTGTCTCACCTTCCGGATCCGCGATCTCCAAATGGACTCAGCTCGGCTTGTCGGCGAACTGCCTCCATCTGTCCTGTTCCGTTGTTATCGTCCGAGCTGATCCAGGATCGAAGCCAGCGTTGTCATGAATTGGAAGTTGCTTTCCTGAGTCCCATCAGGATCAGCTGCTTCCACGACTGCCGGTAACACATCGGTATCAGCTGGCCCTGGCCACAAAGGCTCGATGGCTCCCAACCCGCCTTGGTCAAGCATGTCCTTTACCAGCGCAAACGCCGAGTCGGGTCGCTGCAATCGAATCCAATTGCCCGCCACCGGGCCCACACCCGCAGGCGCGACGATTCCCAGTTTCAAACCCATCAGGGCGCGCCGGTAGTCTCGAACCTTCTTCGAATAGCCATCTTCCAACATTCGATCGAGCGACGCGACCGCAACGCTCCCGTCGAATGTCATCCCGCGCCGCCGGAAGTGCGTAGCGCCCACGCAAGACCAAACATCATCGACAATCACTGACGTGGTGCGAATGAAGGCAGGCCGGCCGGGAAAGCCGGTAGGATGGAACACCGCAACTCGGTCCGGAGCGACTCCGAGCAGCGCCTCCACGGCATCCTTTCGCGCCAGGTAGTGCGCTCGCGCCCAGTTCGTGAATGAAGGATCGAAGTCGCTCAGCCTCGGCGTGCAGAAGATGACTTTAAGATTCGGAACGGCCGCCAGGCGGGAGGCAATTGCCGCCACAAGGTCAACCTGGGTGTTGTTGGGAGGATTTTGCACGGCCCCAATCGCTGTCCGCGCAAACTGCGGCGACTCGATGTAAATCAGCTCACGCGCCTGCGAGATCGCGCGAAGGAGTGAGTACTGCGTGTCGCGGAGACCGTGCGTTGCAATGAAAAATTCACGCCGGATCTCATTCCGAAGGCGCGGCTCATTCTGAATGTCCAATGAGATGTTCAGATCGAACATGTCATTCAGGTACTGCTCGAGGTTCTGGTTCTCGGGAGGAGTGCGGCCCGCCAGCATTGACGTTTCGCAACCGATCGCGACGGTGCGCAGAAGAGCGCCTGCGCTGGTGTTCCCAATGTTCGGCGAATCGTCCGGCAGGTTG
>DASQEG010000749.1:0-4095 GCA_035633775.1 Bryobacteraceae bacterium | reverse complement strand
CCCGCCCCGGGCACGTTCTCGAGCCAGACACGGAACCAGTTCTATGGTCCTGGCTTCCAGAACTGGAACCTCGCTCTGTTCAAGAGCTTCGGTGTTACGGAAGGAAGTCACCTGCAGTTCCGCGCCGAGGCTTTCAATTTCCCGAATCACCCCAACTGGGGCGGCGCTAATGGTCAGGGAACGACCGGTGGCGGCGTGGACAACAACCCACGCAGTGCAACCTTTGGCAAGGTCACTCTCAAGGGTGGCGAGCGTAACGTTCAGCTGAGCCTCCGTTACACGTTCTAAGTTCAGCAGACGTGCACCAGCGACCCCGGGCTGCTTCGGCAGTTCCGGGGTCTTTTGGTTGAGCGGTCTATATAATCAGAGCCATAGATGGCCAGGAGCTTTCGCGCAGGTATCACACCCGATTTCTATGTCGATGCTAAGGGGAGGTTCGAGAGCGCGGTAGAAGCAAAGCTATCGCCTGCCAACGGGATCGACGTTGAACAGATGCCGCCCCAACCCGGCAAAGTTGTTCAGCCCGAGCATTTGGACCAGTACGACGCCGTTCTGTCCCTCGGCATGAAGGTCACCGCGGAATCGCTCCGCGGAGTGAAACGGCTCTGCGTGGTCGCACGTTGGGGTGTGGGCTACGACATGATCGACACCGCCGCGCTGACCTCCGCCGACATCGCGCTTGCGATCACACCTGGAGCAGTCCGGAGGCCAGTTGCAGAGGCCATCATCACCTTCATCTTTGCTCTCACAACCAATCTTCTGACGCAGGATCGCCTCGTCCGTGACGGAAAGTGGCGCGGTCAGTTGCCGGCACTCGGCCGCAACATCAAAGGCAGGGTCCTCGGATCGGTCGGCTGCGGCAACATCGCACAGGAGATGTTTTCGATGGCGCAGTCCCTGAGTTTCAGCCGGCTGCTGGCATACGACCCGTATATGGATGCATAACGCGTCCGCCACCTCGGTGTTGAGCTCGTCGCGCTTGAGGAGATGCTTGCAACCAGTGACTTCGTGACTGTCAACTCCCTTCTGAACGCCGGCACCCGTGGGTTGATCGGCGAATCGGAGTTGCGAAAGATGAAGCCCACCTCCTATCTCATCAACACAGCAAGAGGACCCATCGTGCAGGAGGCTGCCCTCATTCGTGCTCTTGAAGAGAGGTGGATTGCCGGCGCAGGCCTGGACGTCTTCGAGCAGGAGCCTCTGCCGGCCGGCAGCCCGCTGCGTGAACTCGACAATGTTGTCCTGTCACCGCACGGGCTCGCCTGGACGGAGGAGATCGTGCGCGACAACAGCCTTGAGGCTTGTGAGAACATACTCGCGGTGGCGCGCGGCGAAGTGCCGGCGGGCATTGTCAATCGCGAAGTGCTCGACCGTGCCGGATTCCAGGCGAAACTGAAACGCTACAGAGAGGCAAATTGAAACCGAACCGATTCCGGCAGGTCGTGCAGGCAGGCGGGCAGCCTGCCGGTCACATGGTTATGGAATTTGGCACGCGAGGCATCGCAAAGATCCTCGAAGCCGCAGATCCCGATTTCGTGGTGTTCGACATGGAGCACAGCGGCTTCGGGATGGACCGCATCTATGACCTGCTCGCATGGTCGAAGGCGTGTCCGTTTACGCCGATCGTGCGCGTTCCGCAGGGGCGCTATCACTTCCTTGCGAGAGTTATGGATGCGGGTGCGACGGGCGTGATGGTGGGCAACGTCGAGACCGCGGAAGAGGCGGCGGAGATCGTAGCCTGTGTCAAGTATCCACCGCAGGGCAAACGCGGCGTAGGGCTGGGAACCGCACACAATGACTATGTTTTTCCCAGAAGCGCCGCTGAGTATCTCGCCGAAGCCAACTCGACCGGCCTTGTGATCTGCCAGATCGAATCCGAAGTTGGCGTCAGCAATGCGGAGGCGATCGCCGCCACACCTGGCGTCGACTGTCTGTGGATCGGCCACTTCGATCTGTCCAGCTCGATGGGCATCCCGGGGCAGTTCGGGGATGAGCGCTTTCAGAGAGCGCGAGCTGAAGTCGTGCTCGCGGCGAAGCTGCACGGCAAACTGCTCGGGATCCAGCCAGGCAATGCTGAGATGGCCGCCGAGTGGCGGGCCGCCGGCTTCAACGTGTTCTCCTGGGGTAGCGATGTAGCGGTTTTTCGCACGGCGCTGGAAGCAGGTATTCGTACGCTTCGGCAATGAAACTTCGCGGGGCCGTGTACGGCTGCGGCATGATCTCAGAGTTCCACCTGCGGGGATGGCGGCGCATCCCTGAGGTCGAGATCGTGGCCCTTGGCAATCGGACTCTGAGCCGGGCAGAAGAGCGGCGTGCACAGTTCGCCCCTCAGGCTCCGGTGTTTTCAGACCTTGCCGAGATGCTGAGGGCAGTGCAACCGGATTTCGTGGACATACTCACGGCTCCCCGGTTGCACCGCGAACACTGCAGCATCGCACGGCAGGCCGGGGTTCACGTAATTTGCCAAAAACCGCTTGCGGACACCCTTGCTGATGCTCAGGCGATTGCGAGCGACTTCCAGGGCTACGACAAGCTCTTCGCGATTCATGAGAACCACCGGTACCGACCGTGGTTCCAGCGGACCCTCTCCGCGGATCTTGGCTCGGTCGAGTTCGTCCACATTCAGCACCTGAATGCAACCCATCCCGGCGAGACGTATAAGAACGAGAGTGAAACGGGCGTGTACCTCGAGTACGGCAGCCACCTGGTGGACATGATGCGTGCACTGATGGGAGAACCCGACCGCGTCTACGCACGCTTTCAGCGGTTAAATGCACATGTGCGCGGTGAAAGCCTGGCACATGTTGTCCACGAGTATCCGAACGCCACAGCGGTCATCGACGCTGGGTGGAAGAATGCCGCAATCACGCAAGGCTCAGTGCTGGTAGCGGGTTCGGCCGCAGAAGCGTATTACGAGGGCACTCTCACACGTGGCGAGAACGGCCGCTTCCGTGTCACTCGGGGATCGGAAACGGTGCTCGATGAGACGCGCTCTCCGCTTACCGACTACGTCGACAGCTTCTATGGACTTCAACGCGAGTGTGCCGACTTCATGCTCGGACATCGCCCGACGGTGCAGCAGACGGCTGCGGAGCACTTGAAGACACTTCGGTTGACGTTCGCCGCTTACAAGTCGGCGGAGACGGGCGAAGCTGTTACAGCGATATAGGCCAGCCGCGGCCGTTGTTCTCTCGGGCAGTCGGCAGAAAGTCGTATGTACGATTCATCCAGTCGCCTAATCGGCGCAACAGGTCTTCCACTGTCGCCTTGTGTGCGGGATCTTCGATGACGTTGTGAAACTCATTGGGATCGTTCTGAAGGTCGTAAAACTCCAGGACCGGCCTTGTTGGATTCAGCATACGCAGCGGATCAGGACTTAGCGTGCCCGCGCGGCCGAGTGTCACAATGGTCTGCCACGTAGGCGACTGTGCAAGGTCGGCTGCGGGCCGGTAAGGAAAGTGCGGAGCCGCATTGAAAATAAGTTTGTAGCGCTGTGTACGAACGCTGCGGATCGGATCGAAGTTGTCGTGCCAGTTGCGCTCGCTGAAGGCCTCCGTCCGAGGCTGGTAGGAACCGCCAGTCAACAGCGGTAGAAAGCTTCGCCCCTGCATCTTTGGCGTGATGGGCAGACCTGCAGCGTCCAACCACGTTGATGGAAGGTCAACATGCGCGATCAGTTCCCTTTGCACCGTACCCGCTTTGATCCGTCCTGGCCACTTCGCCAGCAAAGGAACGCGGATGCCTGGGTCGTAGCAGCCGCCCTTCGCGCGCGGAAAGGGCATGCCGTTATCTCCCGTGAAGATGACGAGCGTGTTATCGGCCAGACCGCGCTGCTCGAGCAGCTTGAAGATCTCACCGCATTCGGAATCCATCCGGGCGATGAAATCGTAGTAGTGCGCCAGGTCCTTCCGCACTTCGGGGTGATCGGGCAAGAATGGCGGCACTTGTACCTTTGCGGGATCGTGCGGCGGCTGAAACGCACCCTCGCGATACGGCCGGTGAGGATCGGTAAACCCGACCTGAAGCCAGAATGGCCGGCCTGCCGGCGCTGCGTCAAAGAAGCTCTCGAACTTCGCGTCCTTCGCTCCCTGGTAG
>DASQEG010000748.1:0-4009 GCA_035633775.1 Bryobacteraceae bacterium | reverse complement strand
TTATCAAGTGCGGACTTGCTCCTGTGCTGCTTGGGCTGATGCGGCGCGGATGGGCGACTGCGTTTGCAATGAATGGCTCGACTGCGATCCACGATTTCGAGATTGCGATTGCGGGTTGTACAAGCGAAGACGTGGAGTCGGTCCTGCCGGACGGCCGCTTCGGCGCAGCGGAAGAAACAGGCCGTGAGATGAACGCTGCCATCCGTGACGGGCTGCGTCAGGGAATCGGCATCGGAGAAGCGCTCGGAGCGAGGCTCGCCGCGATCGCGAGTCCGCAGTTCGCTTTGAGCAGCGTCCTTCACCAGGCCTGGCAGGCCGGCGTGCCTGTCACCGTGCACGTCGCCGTGGGGACGGACACTCCGCACACTCACCCGGCGGCGGACGGAGCTGCGATCGGTGAGGGCACACACCGCGACTTTCGTCTGTTTGCGTCCCTGGTCGCCGAACTCAATGGTGGCGGCGTGTACATCAATGCAGGTTCGGCCGTTGTCCTGCCGGAGGTCTTCCTGAAAGCTGTTTCCCTGGTTCGCAATCTTGGCCACCCGCTGAAGAACTTCACGACGGTCAATCTCGACATGCTCCAGCACTACCGGCCGCGAGTGAACGTAGTAGAAAGGCCACACGCGCAGGCGGGCGGCCGGGGCTATCAATTGACCGGACATCACGAGATCAACATTCCCCTGATCGCGACGATTCTGGCGGAGTTCGAGTGAACGCAGCCGACGAGCCGCAATGGGACTGGACGGAGCTTGGACTGTTCCTTGGTCTCGGCGTGCCTGTGTTCCTCGCCGCGTATGTAGCCGGAGTGGGCTTCATGAGTACGCTCGGCGTCGGTTCCAAGGGCCTGCGCCTGCTGCTTCCACAGTTCGTCGCGTATGGTGCTGCGATCGTCCCTTTGTGGGTCGTGTTCCAGAGGCGGCATGGCATGGGTTTCGTCGAAGCTCTGCGCATGAACATCCCTTCCGCATGGGTCGGCCGCTCGGTAGCATATGGAGTCGCTGCTGCTCTGGGTGTGCAGGCGCTCGGAGCTCTGCTGCGGATGCCGAAAATCGAGACTCCGATGGAAGACCTGCTGAGGGATGCACCGTCGCTGGCGGTAGCTGGCCTGGGTGGAGTTACTGTAGGCCCGTGGTTCGAAGAGTTGCTGTTTCGGGGGCTCCTGCAGCCGCTGGTGATTCGCGCGATCGGAGTCACACAGGGTATCTTTCTCGCCGCCCTACCCTTCGCGCTGCTGCATGGACCGCAGTACGCCTGGTCGTGGCGTCACGTTGTGCTCATCACGGTGGCCGGCGCGGCGTTTGGGTGGCACCGCTGGAGGACAGGCTCGACCGGCGCGGCCGTCCTGATGCATGCGGCTTACAATGCCCTGCTTTTCACGTTGTTCCTGATCGGCCGCTGGGCTACGAGCAACATGCCCGGCATCTAAAGGATTCACGATGGTAGAGACAATTCAGTGGACGGCGGATGGCGTCGTCATGATCGACCAAACGCGGCTGCCGCGCGAACAGGTCTTCGTCACCTGCAAGACTTATCAGGAAGTCGCTGAGGCTATCCGGGGCATGGTTATCCGGGGCGCACCCGCGATCGGGGTCGCGGCCGCGATGGGAGTAGCCATCGGCGTCCTCCACGCGAACGAAGCGAATCTGGAGACGGAGTTCGAGACGATCTGCACCACGCTGGCGGGAACGCGGCCCACGGCAGTTAACCTGTTCTGGGCCATAGACCGGATGAAGCAAGTTTATGCCGGTGTTCGCACAGAAGGCTTAAGTGCCTTGCGTGAGCGACTGGTTCGTGAGGCTAAACAGATCTACCTGGAAGACATCGCCATCAATCAGGCGATAGGACGCAACGGAGCTCCGCTCGTTCCCGACGGCAAGACAGTGCTGACGCACTGCAATGCCGGAGCACTCGCGACCGCAGGCTATGGAACGGCGCTGGGCGTGATTCGTGCCGCAGTGAGCGCGGGCAAGAACATCGACGTGTATGCCGATGAGACCCGCCCATTCCTTCAGGGTGCCCGGCTTACGGTTTGGGAGCTGCAGCAGGATGCAATCCCGGCCACTCTGATCACCGATAACATGGCGGGCCACTTTCTGAGGTCGGGGAAGATCGGCTGCGTCGTTGTGGGCGCTGACCGAATCGCAGGGAACGGCGACGTAGCGAACAAAATCGGCACGTACTCGGTTGCAGTGCTGGCGAAAGAAAACGGTATCCCCTTCTATGTCGCAGCACCCATTTCGACGCTCGACCTTACGCTCGCAACCGGTGACGAGATCCCGATCGAGGAACGTTCTGGCGCCGAGGTGACTCAGGTCGGCGGCGTGACGGTCGCGCCGGACGGGACCGCCGTTCGAAATCCCGCGTTCGATGTCACGCCTGCGCGCTATGTCACGGCAATCATCACCGAGCGTGGTGTGGCTCGGGCGCCGTTCAACGAAAGCCTTCAGGCACTCGTAAACGTTGGCAGTGAGACCATAACAGCATGAAATTGGTCGCACTCCTTTTTGCGTTCGTGCTCCTTGCGCCGGCACAGTTCAATTACCGGCGTGCGCCGGGGTTTGCGCTTCCCGACATGCAGCAGAAGTGGCACGACATTGCGGACTATCGCGGTAAGGTCGTCGTGCTGGACATCATGCGAACCGATTGTCCTCACTGCAAGACGATCACGTCCACACTCGAGCAGGTGAAGACGAAGTACGCAGGGAAGCTGCAGATCCTTTCCGTCATTACCATGCCGGACAACATGAACTCGGTGCAGGCCTATGCCAAAGCCAATAAAGTAACCGTACCGATGCTGTTCGACTGCGGCCAGATGATCGCTTCGTATCTGAAGCTCGGCCCCCAAAACCCGACCGTCGATTTGCCCACGGTGTACGTGATCGACAGGAACGGCATGATCCGCACGGAGCTTAAAGGTGAGGCGGCCACTCCGCCGGCCATTCTGGGCGCAATCGAAGCTGCCCTGCAGTAGGCGGTGTACCCCGGGCTCCGCGTCGATGCGTCCAGACTTCGTGCGCCTCGTGTTCTTTCTGTTGCCTGTGCTCGCGGCTGCTCAGGCGCCCTCGATTGGTGTGATCGAGATTTACGGTACCCGCCGCGTCCCCGAAGCTGAGGTCCGGAAGCAGCTGGGCGTGACGGAAGGCAAGCCTCTACCGCGCTCAAAGGGCGAAGTTGAAGAGCGGCTGTCCTCGATGGAGAACATCGTGGCGGCGCATCTTCAGGCGGCCTGCTGCGAGTCGGGTAAGGCAATTCTCTACGTGGGCATCGAGGAGCGTTTTGCTCCTCACTTCGAATTCCACCCCGAGCCTGCAGCTTCAGATCTGAGGCTGCCTGACGACGTGCTCATCTCGTACCGAGAGTTCCTGGGCAAGGCTCGCGTAGCGGCCCAAACGAGGACTGGCGAAGATCTGACCCAGGGGCACTCCCTGTTCTACGACGAGGAAGCTCGCAAACTTCAGGTCAACTTCGTCCCGCTGGCCGAGCAGCACGCGGACATTCTGCGCAAGGTTGTCCGCTCAGGGTCGGACCCGGAAGAGCGTGCGATTGCTGCTTACCTGCTCGGCTACGCGATGAACAAGGCGGCTGTGCAGGATGACCTGCAGTGGGCTCTTCGGGATTCCGACGAGACGGTTCGGGGTAACGCGTTGCGAGCACTCGCCGCATTTGCGGTCCTGGCCAAAGTAAAACCGGAAACAAAGCTGCGTGTCTCGCCTACCTGGATGATCGAGATGCTGAACTCGCTCGTGTGGACCGATCGCAACAACGCAGCGGTTGCGCTGGTCACGCTGACCGAGGACCGAGATGCCGGGGTGCTGGATCAGATTCGCGATAGGGCCCTCGGTTCGGTGCTGCAGATGGCGCGATGGAGGCACTTGCCTCATGCGCTGCCAGCCTTCATACTTGCCGGCCGGATTGCCGGCGTGTCCGAGGCAGATCTGCAGGCCGCCTGGAACCGGGAAGAGCGCGAACCGCTTCTCGAAAAAGCCGCCGCCACCCGCCCGAAATAGTC
>DASQEG010000747.1:0-3443 GCA_035633775.1 Bryobacteraceae bacterium | reverse complement strand
AGCGTCCCCACCTCGTCCTGCCCCATAAGCCGCGCGTAGCCAGCCACATCAGCGGCAAAGATTGCTGCCAGCCGCCGCTCCAGTCGTTTCGACCCGTCCATCAGCCTCGAATATCCCCTCAGGCTAAGGAGAGTGACCCATTCTTAGCCCAGCGCGCAACTTTCATCATAGAGGAGGTGCTAGGGCACCGGGGTGGTTCGTTGGGGTATACCCCCACAGAACACTCGCCTGAGACAGAGAAGTTGTCTCAATTAAGTGGCCTTTCACGTTTTGAGGCGCTTGCTGGCGCGGGTCTAGACCTTTTGAGACACTTTGGAGTGCCACCCAGAACGATCTAATGGCGACGCTTCAACGAGAGGTCACATTCAAGATAGCTCGGTTCCCTGAAGCGGATCGCCGCAATGGTCCGTTGTGAGTCAAAAGCAATCCTTAAGCTCAACCTTGTGAAGGTCCGCTGGCCCCTCGAATGCGGACTTTAGCCGTACTTCCGGGATGTGCCAGAAGGCAACATTCTCGGCTTCCAACGAGACTTCCGATCAGGCTCATTAGGCGCGGCGCTGGCTAGGCTAGCCCTGAGCTGCGTCCGGAGCGGCAAGTGAGGACCGATCTTCATTCGGCCTTGCTCCCAGAGCATGTGGGGGCCGGGTTGACGGAATACTTCTGCTCCCCGATGCTCCGCCGTTACGCATACCAGCCCCCATGGTCGGGCCGTCCCGCTGGCTACACCGGGGGAGCCTGCGCAATCCTTGGAATTCCATCATGGACGATATCGAACGCTTGCGGAGTGAGTTGGAGGATGCTTTTCGAAACCGGGCCCATCTTTATCGTCTCTTTCTTGAAGAGCTCGAAACCGAACTCGGACTGGAGCGTGCAACTGCCGTGATGGCGCGGGCTTTGGAGCGTCGCGGACAGGAAGTGGCGCAGGCCTTGTTCCATGATACCCCGCCTAACCCACAGGCCGTGGGTGCACGGTTTCTGTCGGTCAGTCCGGACAACGGACGCCTTTATCCGCATGAGGTTGTCTCGGAGGGACATGTAACAGAAATTCGCGTGCATCGCTGCCCGTTGAAGGATGCGTGGATTGCCTCCGGGCTACCCTCCGAACGCGTCGCCACCTTGTGCCAAGTGGCTGGAGCCTTCGACAAAGGATTGTTCGAGGCTGCCGGCATTTCCTTTTCCAACGAGACCTGGAACCGGGCGCGCGGCGGTGGATGCTGTTGGATCAAGCTGGAACGGAACTCCTAAGCGCCCAGGTGCCAATCAATCAGGTATTGCAAGATGACACAGATCAAGCCTGTCCTCGATCACGTGGTGATCAATGCGCTCGGCAAGCTTGACCTCATGGCGGATTTGTATCGGCAGCTAGGCTTCCAGCTGACCGAACGAGGTCACCACACTCTCGGCTCCAGCAACCATCTGGCTGTGTTCGACGACAACTATCTTGAACTGCTCGGCTACGAGGAAGGGCGGAAGACGGAACGGGCGGACCTTTGGAAGCATCCGCCCGGCCTGACGGGACTCGTTTTCAAGACGACGGACTCGCTTGCCCTCCATGCCTTCCTTTCGGACCGGGGCATCCCGGTGGAGAATCCGGCCGAGTTCTCGCGCCCGGTCGCGCTGCCGGACGGAACGCACGACGCGGCCTTTCGGGTGGTGAGACTTGAGTCGCGGCTCATTCCGAATGGACGGGTCTTCTTCTGCCATCACTTCACACCCGAACTCGTCTGGCGCGATGAGTGGCGCCCGCATCCGAACGGCGCTTCCTCGATCGTCGAGTTCGTCATCGCGGCCGACGAGCCGTCCAGGACGGCGGATCTCTATCGTGCCATCTTCGGCTCCGATGCAATCAAGGAGGCGCCAGGAGGGCATGCCCTGGAAGCCGGTCAGGCAACCATCCTGTTTCTCACCTCGACCGAAATCGCGAGACGTTTCTCAGGTGTGGCTCCGACGAGCTTGAACGATGCCGACCGTATGGCGGCCCTGACCTTTAGAACGCGCTCGCTGAGCTTGGTCGAGAGTGCTCTTGAGGCCGGCCATGTCTCCGACATCCTGCGGGAGCCCGACCGTATCATCGTGCCCGAACGCCGGGCCGGGGGTGTTGCGCTAGCGTTCGTCGAGTGATCCGTACCTTCACCGGACGAGAAACGGCGTTCCTTCGAGCTCGGGTTCGTTGAACGCCTCCAAGTCCCGACGGATCGATGCTATGTCCTCGTGAAACAGACTGGCCGTCACCGCCGTGGCCAACCGCTCAGCCGCAACATTGACTCCCGGGATGTCGCTCGCGACGGCACCGTGGCTGAGGGAGGCGCCATGGTTGACGAGATGGATGCGCGACAGTTCAGGCGCCTGCCCGGGTGTCCGCTCCATCAGCTCAAAGCCGGGACCCAGATACGGAAAGTCGCCGAGGCCGGGGCGTTGCAGCTCCTCGGGTGGCACGTGGCGATCACTCCAGCGCGCAACGGCTGACGACCAATCACCGAGCTCCGGGATGGCTCCGGCATTCACCTGAAACCCAGTCCCGACGATCAGGAAGTCATGTTCCCGGGGAGCCTCCACCCCGTTGATGTGAAGTGCCACTCTCCTGTCCCGACGCTCCACCATCCGAACGGGCCGGCCCAGGTGAATGTGGAAGCCCGGCTGGCGCAACGCCCGGTGCACGGTCTCGTGCGGTGGAGGCGCCTGCAAGTCGTTGAGATAGACGAACAAGGCCCAGCGCTCGGCATCGTCCAGGGCGCTCCAGCCGTGGAAGTAACCCGGAGAGGCTGAACCACGGCCCTTGTTGATCTGCGGCAGCTGCAGACGTCGCACGTACATGTCGACCCGCCCGGCACCGCGTTCCAATGCGGTGGCGGCATTGTCCCAGGCGGAAGCCCCTCCGCCCAGAACGCCGATGCTCTTTCCGCGAAGCGCCTCGAAATCGATCGGTTCGTTCGTATGCGCGGCGAGGTCAGGCCAGAGATCGCGGCCGACTAGGTCGGGGATGTGATCACCACCTGTCCCGCCACGTCCTGTTGCGAGTACCACTCTGCGGGCGAAGCATGTTCGTATGCTGCCCGGGGAATCGATTTCGACCTGAAGCAATCCCGCCGACGGCGTGATCCGCCGGACCGAGCTCTCATGCTCGACCGGCAACTTCAGGGTCCGCCGCAGCCAGGCAAGATATTCGACCCAGGTGCCGTTCGGGATCTTGTAGAGAGCCTCCCATGCGTCCGGGCCGAATGCCGCCTCGTACCAGGCGCGAAACGTCAGCGACGGGATGCCTAATGCGGGACCCGGCAGGGTCTTCGGCGACCGCAACGTATCCATCCGCGCAAAGGTCAGCCAAGGTCCCTCGCTCCCGGGTGGGTTGCGGTCGAAGACTCGAAGGTTGCGGACACCCTTAAACATTAGGGCTGCGGAGGCCGCGATGCCGTTCATCCCGGCGCCCACGACAAGGACGTCGG
>DASQEG010000746.1:0-4638 GCA_035633775.1 Bryobacteraceae bacterium | reverse complement strand
GTAATGCCTTTAAGCGCGCTAAGGCAGCCTCGCTCAACTTCGCATTGCTGAGCCGAAGTTCCTCCAGCTCTTGCAGGGTGGCGATCGATTCCGCGCCACGGTCGGTTACTGCCGCGGCCCACAGCCCCGAATCGGTGCGCTGCGTCCCCCGAAGGTCGAGCCGCCGCAGCTTGGGCATCGATCGAAGGAAGCTTAGCCCCGCGTCGGTGATCTTATTGCCCCCTGCCGCGAGTTCACGCAGGTTTGGCATGGAGGTGAGGGGATCGAAGCCGCCGTCGGTGAACAGAGTAAAGCCGACGTCAAGAACCTCAAGCGTCGGATGCTCCGCAAGCTGTGCAACACCGGCATCGGTGATCTTTGTTCCGCGCAGGTTGAGGCGCCTGAGCTGCTTCCAGTTTCGAACCACGGTCAGTGCTCCGTCACCAATCTGTTCGGCGTAGTAGAGGTCCAGATCAGTGACGCTGCCGAGAGTCTTCAACTCGCGAAAGCCCAGGTCCGTGATCCGGGTATGGGCGAGACTAAGTGAAAGCAGGTCCGGGAGTGCGCCGACCCGCCGAAGATCCGAATCGTCGATCCATGTACTGCGGAAGTTGGCCTCAGTAACGCGTCCGCTGTTGTCGGTCTTCAACGTTCCGCCGAGCTCTGTGATCCACGCGGCGGCGGCGGGAATCAGCAGCCATGCAACTCGAAGTAGCATTAGCTGCGCCTCCGTGTTGGTAGTGCGGACTCCCGATCCCAGGTGATCCTGCATTCCGGCAGGGCGGCCTTCAATTTGTTGTAGCCGTCCTCGGAAACAAGCGTGTGGTACAGATTCAACTCCTTCAGGGTCTTCATACGAGCGAGCACGGGGACGGATGAATCCGTGACCGTTGCTGTGTCCAGACGCAGGCTCTCGAGCGGCAATGACGCGATTGCCTCAACCAGCTTGTCAGTCACGTTCGTGTAGTCAAGATTCAGTGTCCGCAGTGCGCTCATACCTGCGATCACCGGTGCTGAAGCATCTGTGATTCGCGTTCGAGCTGCCTCCAATGCATGCAGCGGCAGGCCTTTCAGGGCAGGAAAGCCTGTGTCCGTGATTCGCGTGTAGCTGAGGCGGAGAGATCTCAGGGCTGGAAGGCCGGCGAGAGACGCCAGTCCCTCATCAGCCGCTTCCGTTGCCGTGAGGTCGAGATGAACCAGCGCCGGCAACTTCCGAAGCGTCCCCAAAGCTCGGTCGCTGATGTCGGTATAACTCAGATCCAGTTGTTGCAGGCGTGGGTTCTTCACGAGGTGCTCGACGCCCTCATCGCCGATTTCGCAGTTCGAGAGGCTCAGGCGTTCGACGGCCGGCAAGGCAGCCAGCGCCTTCCCTGTGATCGCCGTGTGACTCAAATTGAGCTCGCGCAGGCTCGTTGCCCCGGAGAGTGCGGCAAGACCTGCATCCGTGATCTCCGTGTGATCGAGACGAAGCACTTCGAGCCCCGCGGTCGCCGCAATCTGTTTCAGGTGCTGATCAGAGACGCCGGAGCGTGCCAGGTCAAGCGTGCGGGTGCCCGGCTTTAAGCTCACAGCCGGATCGAAGGCTCGTGCCGTGACAGGAGCCGAGTCCTGAAACTCGATGTGCATTTGCGGCCGGGACCTTTTCAACTCCGCCACCCCCGCGGCGGACGCACGGGAGTATCGGATGTCGAGACTCGTCAGGTTCTTCAGCCCTCCCAGAGCAGCCAGCCCGGCGTTTGTGACCAGCGTACGGTAAAGGTTAACCTCCTCCAGCAGGGGCAATCCAGCAAGAACCTGAGCGGATTCATCCGTAACCGAAGCGCCGAGCAGGTTGAGCTTGCGCAGCTTCTTCAGGCCTGTCAGGTGCCGCACGCCGGCGTCGCTGACCCGGGTTCCGGAAAGATCAAGCGCTTCCAGATTCGCCAAAGCCGCAAGATGCTTTAGACCTTCGTCGGACACCAGCGTGTCGCGAAGTGCAAGGTACTCCAGGTCCTTCATGCCGGCCAGGTACTGCATGCCTTCGTCTGCGAAGGTCGAATAGCTGAGTTCGAGCTTTCGCAGCTTGGTGAAAGGGGCGAGGCTGCTGCCCTTGATACGGCTTTGTGTTAGCCGCAGTTCCTTCAGCTCCGTCAGGCCTTTCAGGTGTGCGAGGCCTTTGTCCTGGACGTTCACGTTGGTCAGGAAGTGCAGGCTGAAGTGCAGCTTTTCAAGCTTCGTCAGGCCTGCCAGCGCAACCAGCTGATCATTGATGTCCAGCCGGCTGCCGGCACCGGGGTTGAAGATGGGACCCGGGAGGAACAGTTCCCGGAGTTCCCGCAGGCCGGCGAGCCGCTTGAGCTCCGGTGGATCGATAATCGTGCCGACCAGGTCAACCCCGCTCAGGGTTACCGGGCCTTTCGGCAGATCGGTCAACTCACGGATCTGCGAGCTGCCGGCGAGGGTGACCGTTCCGCCGCTTCGCAGAATCCATTCGGCAGTAGCGCGTTCATCAACGGCCGCAGCGCGGTCATCAGCGGCTGCCGGTCCAGAATGACGGAGCACCTGTCCGGGCCGCGCATTGGTGTGCTCGCCCTGCGCAAGCACCAACTGGCCGTTCACCAGCACATAGTTGATGCCGGCGGCGTACTGGTGGGGCTTCTCATAGGTGGCGTTGTCGATCACCCTGGCCGGATCGAAGACGGTCACGTCAGCCCACATGCCGGGACGGAGAATGCCTCGGTCCTGGATGCCCAGCTTGGTGGCGTTCGCCGACGTCATCTTACGAATCGCTTCCTCGAGCGTGAGCACTTTGTCCTCCCGGACATAGCGTCCAAGCACCCGGGGGAAGGTTCCGTAGTAACGGGGGTGAGGATGCGTTGCGGCCAGAGGGCCTGTGCTCTTTACAGCCGTGCCATCACTGCCGACGGATACGAACGGCTGCGCAAGGGCGTGCCGCATGTCTTCTTCTGAGTGGTGGAAGTACACCGTGGGAACAGAGCCCTTGTTGTCCGTCAGCACCTTGAACAGCACGTCCACGTCATCGCCGCCAAGCGCGGTGATAACCTCGCTCATGCGCCTGCCCGCGAACTTCTTGTACTCGGGATGCGACAACGAGACCAGCAGCATGCCTTCCCAGGAACCGGTCGCGGTGTAGTGGTTGTACCAGTTGGTGCCCGGAATCCCGTTCCGAATTTCGTTTCGCAGCCGGTCCCGGAGCGCAGGATCGGCAAGGCGCTTCAGCATTGCCTCACGCCCGCCTTCCTGAGCCCAGGGCGGCACGATACTCGAAAGGTTGTTCTGGCCGGCGCGATACGGGTAGACGTTCGCCTCCACCTGCTGCCCGTTGTCCCGGGCCTGCCGGATAAGAGAGACCAGCTCCGGCATTCGGCCCCAAAGCTTGCGATCAGCGAGTTTCAGATGAATGATGTCTACCGGCACGCCCGCCTTACGCCCGATCTCCAGCGCTTCGGACACTGCTTCAAAGACACCCTGCCCTTCGGTGCGCATGTGGGTGGAATAGATGCCGCCGTACTCGCCCGCAGCCTTGCACATCGCGATCAGGGTGGCTGTGTCGATCCAGGCGCCGGGCGGGCCGCTAAGGGAGCTTGCCACACCGAACGCCCCCTGCTGCATCGCTTTGCGAACATGTTCCTGCATGGCCGAAAGCTCGGCCGGCGTCGGAGGGCCTGCCCTGGCACCGCGCACCTCAGTCCAGATCTGACTGGAGCCCACGTATGTGCCTATATTGGTTGAAATGCCGGACTTTTCCACCCGGGTGAAGTAGCTGCCGAAGTCCGGAAACTCCTTCGAAGGTGCGGCCGATCCGCCTTCGCCGAAGATCATCGTCGTAACACCCTGACGGATCATGCTTTCAGCATTTCCGTCCTGGAGCACGGTGTCATCGGAGTGGTTGTGAATATCGATGAACCCGGGAGCGACGACCAGACCTGCCGCATCGACGATGCGGGTGGCCGGCTGGCCGCGCAGGTTGCCCACAGCGGCGATCCTGCCGCCCCTGACACCGACATCGGCAAGCCGCCAGGGATTGCCTGTGCCGTCCACAACCCTCCCGCCCTGGATCAGGACATCGAACGGCTGCGCACCCACCGAGCACGCAAATAACAGCATCAAACCGGGCCAGCGGCGCATCCCGTCATCATAGCCACATCTTCGAGCGCGCGCCAGAAGCGCTAGACTCGAACGTAACGGTGGAGTGGCGCCAGCCGTCTTCCGTAGCGAGGTCCCCATGCTTTCACGCGCTCTCTGTGCGCTTGCTGTTTCCGCTCTGATCGCCGGAGCCACGACCGCGAAGTCCGATCCCGGTCCCGAAGAGATTCAGAAGATCATCACGCAGTTCGCGGCCAACGAGGCGGCCTTCGCGAAAGCACGCGAGAACTACATGTATCGCCAGACAGCCCGGCTGCAGGAGTACGATGTCGCGAACACGCCTGGGGGCAGATTCGAGCGGGTCGATGAGATCACATTCTCGGCCGACGGCAAGCGTGTCGAGCGCGCCGTAAAGGCGCCGGTTCCCACCTTGCGCATGATCATGATGTCGGCCCAGGACGAAGAGGACCTTCGCCACGTGCTGCCGTTCGTGCTCACGACCAATGAGATCGACAAGTACCACATCCGCTACCTGGGCAGGCAGAATGCCGACGAGATCCCCTGCTATGTTTT
>DASQEG010000745.1:0-2974 GCA_035633775.1 Bryobacteraceae bacterium | reverse complement strand
CGGTCAGCTTGCGAGTCGCGCGCCACGAGTCCTGGCCAAAAAAGAACCATCGGTTCTGCGACTCTGAAGCATCCAGAACGGGGCTGATGTATCGCTCGAAGCGCGAGACATCGCCGAGCAGGAATGTCGCAAGCCCCGATCCGCCGCCCGCGGGACCCTGGGTGCGTGCCGCATCGAACTGCAACTCGCCGGAACGGTGACGGTCGCTGGGGACGCGCAGATTGTTGGCCCGGCGAATGTCGGCTCCGAACTTGAACGTGTGGTTGCCCTTGATCTTTGTCCAGTTGTTTACGAACTGATACTGGTCCTCATCCTGTATCAGCGGGCAATTGCAGCCGTTCACGCCCAGAGCATAGCCGAACCGGAAAGGAATGGCTCCTCCGCTGCCGTACCCATTGACGAAGAAAGCCGGCATACCCGACGTAAAGTCATCGCCCATGTTCAGTCCCGGAACGCCGGCATCTGTAGCAGGGGTGGAGCCGATCACGTTCGGCTGGCCGAACACCTTGTATCGTAACCAGCCGAACCGAAAATCGGTCAGCAGCGACGGCGAAACCGTATAGTTGAACCCGCTCGCGATCGAGTGATTGCGCGAGTCCGACGTGCCGGCGTATGCGTTGATCGAGCCGCTTGCATCGAGACCCGAGCCGCCCGCGAGCAGACCGTAAGCCCCGGGAGAGACCATTCGGAACTGCTGCAGGCTGTATCGACCGAATAGCTGGAGCTCCGGCGAGAGGTAGTAGTCGACGCGGGTATTGAACGCCTCATCGTTGAATTTCACCGCCCCCGACGCAGCGAAGTTTGGTTGGTCGAGCGGCGCCGGCGTGTTCGGCAACGGGATCAGCTTTAGCAGATTCTGGGCCTGTTGCGAGAGACGGTGGGGCGGTATGACATTGCCCGGGAACTGCGTGCGCGTTGCCGGAGTCAAACCGCTGTCCGGATCAAAGATGTTCACGCCCAGTCCGCTCAGGTCACCTGCGCGTTCCGCCGCCGACGGCACTCGAAGCAGTGTTCCCCCGCCGGTATTCCGACGCGTGCCCTGAAAATCGCCAAAGTAGAATAGCTTGTTGCGCTGAATCGGTCCGCCGATCGAAGCGCCAAACTGGTTCCACTGCGTCAGCGGGATCGTTCGTCCCCCGCTATTTGGAATCACCCGCGATTGCGTGAATGGGTTCCGCGCCTGCATCACGCTATTCCGAAGAAACTCAAAGACGCTGCCGTGTATCAGGTTCGTGCCGGACTTTGTCTGGGCGCTAACCACACCTGCACTGGCGACGCCGAACTCAGCATCGTAGTTTGCAGTGGTGATCTTGGCTTCCGTGACGCTCTCCAGCGTTGGGTTGATCACGATCCAGCCAAGCACGGCGTCGTGATTGTCAGTGCCATCCAGCAGGTGGGAGGTTCCTGCGAAGCTCTGTCCGTTGACCAGCATTCGATACGAGCCCTGCGGGTTCTCCGCCGATGCTGCCGTCATGCTCGTCGGCCACGCAACAACCCCGGGGGTCATTAACTGAAAGTTCGTAAAGCGGCGATTCAGGGTGGGGATATTGGTGACCGTCTTCTCGCTCCATGTAGTTGCGACGTCGCTGCGTTCGGTCTTAAGAACGGATGCTTCCGCCGTGACCTCCAGCGTTTGTGTGACCTCACCCACCTGCATCTGCACATCGACGCGGCTCTCGGCGTCTACCGACACGCCGATGTTCTCCTGAACAACCGTCTTGAAGCCCGGATGCTCCACGCGCAAGCGGTACCTGCCGACGATCAGCGCGCGCTGCGTATAGTTACCTGAGTCGTTCGTGACTGTGGAGGTGGAAACATCGCGGCCCATGTCGGTGATTGTGACCTTGGCGCCTGAGAGTACGGCGCCACTGCCATCGAGCACCGTGCCAACGATGCTGCCATAAACCGCCTGCGCGCGAAGCGCTGGCGTTGCAAAGGAGAGAACTGCAAGGCCCGCTAAGAAATGGCCTATGAACTTCGCCATGGAAGCCCCGATCCGGCTAGCGCCCCTTTCCTGCCGTGCGCTGCCCCGTTAGATCCGGAAACTATATCACTTTCCAGTTAACCCAAGCACAAGATTTCCAGCGGATGGGAATATAATGGCGGCGGTGCGGAGAAGTAGAACAACCGCGTTGCTGGTATTGTTTGCCGCGGCTTTGCAGTGCGCCGACCAGACCCTGGCAGGGCTGCGAGCCAGAGCCGACGAGCAGAAGCGCCGCGCGGATGCTGCGGGAGCGCTGGCTACGCTGCAGGCGATTGCTGCCCGCCAGCCCAGGTCGGCCAGTGTGCAGGACGATATCGGCTTCATGCTCGCGGTCCTCAGGCGTCCGGCGGAGGCAAAGACGCACTTCCTGCGCGCGATTGAACTGCAGGCCTCACTGGCGTCGGCGCACTACCATCTTGGCGTGCTGCTATGGCACGAGGAAAATCCCAATCAGTCCATTCCGCATCTGAAAGCCGCCGCCCAGGCAGAACCTCAACGGTTTGAATATCGATATCAACTCGGGCAATCGCTTCATTCCGTCGACCACGTCGACGAGGCGATCACGGAACTCAGAGCAGCAGTAAAGCTTCAGCCAAAGAACGCGAAAGCATGGTTATCGCTCGGCATCTCCCTCGAGAAGTCCGGAGCTTTGGACGACGCTCGAACGGCGTATCGTGAGGCTGTCGTACTCGCGCCCAATGACCATGCTGCTCGCAATGCTCTCGGATTCATTCTGGTGCAGACCCGGGAAGCGGAGGCTGGTATCGCTGAGTTTCGAAAGATTCTCCAGCGCGACCCCGAGAACCTGGTCAGCATGACGAATATCGGCTTTGCATACTTGCAAACCGGGGAGTACGATAAGGCCGTTGCCCAGTTCCGGGCCGTGCTCGAGAAGGACCCGTCGTCGGCGGTGGCCCACTACGACCTGGGGCTCGCTCTTAAGCAGAAGGATGAATTGGAGAACGCAATCAAAGGACTGCTGGAGGCGAT